>JACMIS010000941.1 GCA_014381035.1 Armatimonadota bacterium | reverse complement strand
GCGAGTTCCGGCAGGTACCAGGCACGTGCCATGCGCCATATGTGCGTGTCTACCGGGATCGCCGCGTCCTTGTCGAGTGCGAACAGACACACGCAGTCGGCGATCTTTTCCCCGACGCCGAAAAACGTGGTCAGTTCGCGCTTCGCGTCGTCGTGGGAAACGTTTCGGAGCGACGCGAGGAAGCCGGGCGGCAGATCGCGGGCGACGCGGCGGGCGGCTTCCGCGACCCGCTTCGCTCGAAAGCCCAAGCCGAGGGCGCGGAACGTTTCCTCGGACGCTTCCGCGAGACAATCCGGCGTCGGGAATGCCCCGTAGGCGTCACCCGCGCATTCCCGCGAGACGGCTTGCAGCATCGCGCCGATACGCGCAATCGGCGCGACCGACGCGCACAGAAACGAGAAGAAACACTCCTCCGGGTCCTGCCGTAGTACGCGAATACCGGGATGCGATGCCCACGCCTCGGCGAAATGTCCGTCCCCGGACGCCCACGCTTCGCCCGACTCCGCAAGATTCAGTTCGCCGAGCCGCAGGAACCGGCGCACCGCAATCTCGGCGTCCGCCGCCGTTTGCAGAGTGCCGGTCAACTCCCAGTACAAACCATCGGCGTCGCCCCGTGCAAGAAGCAACACCGAACTACCCTCGATAACGCCGCGCCACGCGCCCTTTTCGTTGTCGAATCTCCACCGGAACAACTGCCCGCTCCGGAGTGTCGCCGATAAATCGAGTTCCTCGTCTGGCAGATTGGTTATTCGTCCCGAAAAAGTGAGCGGGGGAGGGGGTAAAGAATCCACAAGCCATTGTATCGCCCATGAAGATAAATAAATGAAATAGTTTATATAAACTATTGACGCACCGATAAAGTACTGCTACAATCAGGTCAGACAAAGAATGTCATTTGTGCGTACCGGCACGCAAAATTTCCAGAGTTGTTTCGATTCCGCTGTCACCTATCGCATAGGTGAAAGGAGCCCGTATCCTGTCATGTTCCTGTTGCACCGTGTGGCGTTTCTGCTATCCCTTACCGCACCGCTGTCTTTATCCGCGTGGGCACAAAGCGACGCCGGTGGCGATCCCGCGTGTCCCCTGCCCGCGCCTGCGTTCGCCGCTGAATCGTTCCACAACAGTGTCGGGATAAACAGTGAGCCATTTTTAGGCTACATTAAAGAAGGTCCGTATGCCGGGGCGGGAGTAAAGAGCCGGGAAAAATCCACGAAGCATCTGCTCGATCTGGGGATTCGGCACTACCGGGGGCACCTGAAAAGCGATTTGACGCTCCCCGATCAGCCCGACCAGATGAACGGTCTGTACGAACGCCACGGGCTTCAGTTGATGGCACTCCTCGATCCGCGCAAGGTCGGCAAGCCGGATGATTTTATCGGGTTGTTGAAGCAGTATAAACCGGGAGTGGTTGATCTTCTGGAAGGACCGAACGAGGTCAATAATAAGTTCATCCCCCAGGAATTAAACCTCCGGTACAAAGACAAAACGGACGAAGCGGCGGGCGCGGCGTGGACGGATGATTTTTACAAGGTGCTCAAAAGCGATCCGGTAACACGCCCCATCGGGCTTATTTCCTACACCGCGATCTTTACCGATTATCGTTTAGCCAAGCCGTTCACCTCCTTTGATTACGCGAACATGCACTCGTATCAGGGTTATCGGGTTCCGTCCTCAAGTTTGCTGTCCAATGTGGCGTGGTTCAACACGGTTTATCCGGTGGGCGCGGTCATTCGTCCGTTCATACCGACCGAATGCGGTTACAACGTGACGGCGGAGGGCGGCGTCGAGAAAGAAGCGCAGTTGCGAGCGCAGGCACGGCGGTTGCCGATGCTGTTCGCCGAGTACTTCCGGCATGGCATCCAGAGAGCCTACATGTACTCCATCGGGAACGGTGACGGGTACGGCTTGATGGAAACGGACCAGGAAACGTTGCGCCCTTCCTATTTCGCCATGCAAGGGTTTCTCGCCGCCGTTAAGGATGGGGTATGGAACCCGCAAAAACGTGTCTGGGACGGCGACGACTTTAAAGCGGGGCGGACGCTGCTATTCACTATGGAGGGCGCACCGCCGACCGTCCATGCGCTTCTTCTTCAAAAACGAAGTGGTGAGTATTCGCTGGTGATCTGGAACGAGGTGGAGAACTACAATTACGACACGAAACGCGAAATCGCCACGCCGCCCGTGCCGGTTAAACTCCGGTTGCAGTCGGCGGTTAATCCGCGGGTTACGATTCTCACCCAGTCTGCCGACGGGGCGCGTTACGCGTCTTCGACGGCGAAGATGGCGGGACAAACGCTGGACGTTCTGGTTCCCGACGCCCCGATGATCGTGCGTATAATGCCGCTACCGTCCGCCGATAAGATCGCGCCGCCGATCCCCGAAAGCGTGACCGGGACGGCGACCGAGAATAGCGCGAGACTGTCGTGGAAGGCACCGTCCGGGGCGAAAAATGTTTCCGGATATTTCGTGTTTCGCAACGACCGGTTTATCGCGAATGTCACCGGAACCGAATACCGTGACAAATCGGCATGGCTTCGTCCGGGATTGGGCTACACCTACGCCGTTCAAGCCTATGATACGGCGGGGAACATGTCGCCGCGTAAGAATATCGTCGTACAGACCGCGCCGAGGTTCCCCGACCCGGCGATTGTGAGCGTGGGGTACGAACCCGCGAATCCGAAACCCGGTGACACGGTAACCTTCAAAGCGACGGTGAAGAACGCGGGCGATGGTATGTTGCCGTCCGGCGTCGGTCTGAGCGGCACGTTTTACGTCAACGGAAAATATACGACGTTCGCGTCCATTGACGGCGCATCACTCGCGCCGGGGGAAACCCGCGAGTTGCGTAGCGGGAAGGTGAAACTGGACGTTCCGGCGGATGCGAAGTCGGTGTTGTTGAGTTGCCTGCTCGACGACGTCAACCGGATTCCCAACGAAGGCGACAAAATGAATAACCGGGCGGACGCCTCGCTTCTGCTGGATTCGAAATCTGCCGGAATGCTGGCGGGGTCGGCTACCGCGAAACCCGACACGGTGAACCTATCCGTCGAGGGCACGGAAGACTGGGTTCATTTCGGCTTGAACGGCAAGGATTCCGTGACGCGCAAGGCGGAGGGTGGTCGTAAAATCAGTTCGCTCACGGTCTTCGGGGAGGGCTATCTGGACGCGACACCGGGGTTCCCTGTCCGCTCGTCCTGGACGAACGGTGCGCCTGTCGCCGCGCAAACCGAAACATACTCCGCGCTCTGGTGGAACGGGGTCGGTAAAGGGGTTCGTTTCACCGCCCCGGCAGATACCGGCGAGCAAGTCCTGAGGCTATACGTCGGCGGTATCGAGGGCGCACGCGGCAAACTGACGGCGAAACTTTCCGATGGTTCCGCGCCGGAATATGTCAGTACGACGTTCGACGGCAACCGGACCGGTTTCGATTGGGCACCCAGTCCGGGGGCATTCACCGCCGTCTACAGCTTGCGCTACAAAGCAAGCAAACCGGGGCAAACGCTGGATGTGTCGTGGACGCTGGATCAGGAACCGAATCGGCATCGCGGTCAGGCACTGCTTCAAGCCGTCACTCTATCGCGGCTTCGAGAAGGAAATTAGGGAATGGGCGTTACTTTACGAGATGTCGCACAGCGCGTGGGGGTTTCCGCGGGAGTCGCCTCGACGGTGCTTTCCGGCAAAAAAAACAGCATCGGCGTTAGCATCGCCACGCAACTCAAGGTGCGTGAGGCTGCCCGCGAGCTCGGGTATATTTTGCCAAAACGGGAAGTGCCCGAAGGACCTTCGTATATGGGGCGGCGCCGCACCGAGCGGGGGCAGTCGCCGCTCTATGCCCCGGACGCGGGCAGACCGACGGCGGCAGGAGTTGTCGGCATCTCCTGTTATCTGGGGCATCAGGATGACTTCTGGCACCGCCTGACGCTGAACGCCTTGGAAAGTGTTCTCGCGGATAACGGAATCGTGTCACGCTTTTTCAACCTGTATCAGGGGGATGATGCGCCGCCTGTTCTCGCAGATCAGGCAAACGAGTTGCTGGAAAGTGATGCTATACAAGCCCTGGTGATCGTGGATATTCACGACGCCATCGGGACCGCTCAGATCAGCGAAACATTGCCCGCGTTCTTGCACAAACGGATCCCGGTCGTTTGCATCACCAACCGCGAGTTGCCGGTGCCGGTGCCGAACATCATCAATGATCAATTCGCCTCCGGCACCCTCGCCGCGCTACATTTACTGGAGCGCGGGGGAGACAGGCGTCTGCACTTCTACTCGCCGTTCAACAAGGAATGGGCGAAGGCGCGTATCGCGGGGGCGTGTGCCGGGGCGGAGATCGCCGGGTTGGGGGCGGATGTGGTCGTCGCCTGGGACAAAATGGATATAGACGATCACTGCGCTTACGCATCGCCGGACGCATGGGACAACCGTTCGTCCGCAGCGGCGACGCGGTTCGTTCGGGAACAGTTACTACCCGCGTATCGGATGCCGGAATCCCGGTCGGTACCGCTCTCGGTAATCGCGGCATCCGACAAAGTGGCGTTCGATTGCATCGCCGCCGCCGCGAAAGAAGGATTGATCGTTCAGCGCGACTTCCTGATCGTCGGCTTCGATGACACGACGGATGCCCGCTCGCAGGGCTTGACCAGCCTCCATCCCCCGCTCCGGGAAATGGGCGAGGAAGCGGGACGCATCCTGGTACGTTTGATGGCGGGAGACCGCATGAATCCGCAAACGCGTTTACGCTCGCGTGTGATCGCCCGCGACTCGACGATTTGGCAACCATAGCAAATCCATACGGAAACACTCTATACCGCTTCACGCGGTTCCAATGAAGGGATAGGAAACAACCATGTCAGTACAATCGCACCTACGAAGCAACCCACGAGCCTGTGCGCCTGTGAAACGCGCCCACGGCGCGAACATGCTTCGAGCACGTCTCGCAAGCGCGTTTACCTTGATCGAGCTGCTCGTCGTCATCGCCATAATCGCGATCCTCGCCGCGATACTTTTTCCCGTGTTCGCACAGGCGCGCGAGAAAGCGCGGCAAGCCTCGTGCCTTTCCAATTTGAAGCAGATCGGTCTGGCGACCCTGCAATACGTGCAAGACTACGACGAGATCCTGCCGAACCGATCCTATTTGACCGGCGACAACTGGGTGGACACGCCTGCTCCCTTGCTGGAAACCTACACGAAAAGTCGGCAGATTTTTATCTGCCCGACAAAAGGAGTCGGCTCGCCGGATCCGCTGAACGCAACGAACCCAATCACCGGGGCGACCGGTGACCACAACCAGTCCTACGGATACAACTATCTGGGTGTCTTTAGCGTGGACACGAACGCCCACGCGCTAGGGGATCTCAAATATCCGTCACAGACGATTGCCGTCACGGAAAAAGGCTCCGGCGGTCCCTGGCTGGACGCCTATTTCCAGTTGACCAGTTACCCGGCATATTGGGGGGGAAATAACACCGACGGTCGCTTCCAGACACAGCGCGGCAAGCACAACGTGTTCATCAACTCCGTCTACGCCGACGGGCACGCCAAATCGTCGCGGGTCAGCCAGTTGAAATGGGGCGATTTCTACGGCGTTCAGGCGAAAAACGAGATGGCGTTCGGTCAGCCGTGCTGGGATGAGAACGGATTCCGGCCGACCTGCATTGATGTCGACGGCGACTACGCGGGTCCGAACATCTGGTGGGGGGGGACCGGATCGAAATGGAGTTCGCCGGTGGGAACCGTCGCAATGGACCCGCTACAAACCAATTAAGGGGAAACCGATGGTATTTTTTCTATCGAAAGACAAGAGAAGCAGACCCGGTGTGATGGGGACCGCGATTCCGATGCTGATCGCCGTGATTTCTGCCGGTTGTGCCAACAACGATTCGCAAAGCCCGCCGAAAGGATACGACGCGCCCAGCCCCAAACCGGTCGCGAAGATGAAGGCGCGCATTGATGCGGAGGCAAAAATGCCGGAAAGCATGAAAGCGCAATATAAGGCGCAAGCGGAAAGTGCCGCCAAGCCGTAAGCAACACTTCCAGAAAAAATCGCCCCGACCTTCGGAAAAAGGTCGGGGCGTTTCTTGTTTTCCGGTAACGCAAACCGCGCAAAACGGCGGTACAATACGGATTGAAGTGAAACGAAAACAGACGCAAGCAAGCGCGTCTCGCCGTTCGCGCTTCCGGTTTTATATCGCGTTCGGCGTCGGCGCGGGAACGTACCCGGGTCGGCGTTTTGTCGTGTCGTGAGCGGTCCCGCACTTCGTCGGCGGGAAACGCGCGAAACGACCCGATTCTTGAAAAACGAAACTTATGAGCAGTGTGAATACCAGCGTCTATGGCGTGAATACCGGTTTTTTAGAGGAACTGTACGAGCGGTATCAGAGCGACCCACAATCCGTTGATGCCGAAACCCGCGCTTTTTTCGCGGCAGGTGGCTACTCCCCCTCGTCCGATTCCGTGGCATCCGCCACAACGACAACGTCCTCCTTCGATGTCAATAAGATCGTCGCCGCCGCACGGTTGGGGCGAATGGTGCGCGAACTGGGACACCTCAATGCGCAACTCGACCCCCTCGGCACCAACCCGCCCGGCGATCCCGCGCTCGAACTGGTCACCCATGGTCTGACCACGGAAGATCTGGAAGCCCTCCCGGCATCCGTGATCGGCGGACCCCTGTCCGCGAACGCTAAAAACGCGCGCGAGGCACTGGAAAAACTACGCGCCGTCTACTCCGGTTCCGTTGGGTATGAGGACGATCATATCCAGATCGCCGAGGAGCGCAACTGGCTCCGCGACACGGTGGAATCGGGTCGCTTTCTGGTGCCGCTTTCCGCGAAGGAAAAGCGCGATCTGCTGGTGCGCCTTTCGGAAGTGGATGGCTTCGAGCAGTTCCTGCATACGGTGCAACCGTTCCAGGGCGAGAAGCGATTCTCCATCGAGGGATGCGATGCGATGGTGCCGGTGCTGGATACGATCATCCAATGCACGGCGCAATCCGGCACGCGCGAAGTCGTGATGGGCATGGCGCACCGGGGGCGGTTGAACGTTTTAGCGCATGTCTTGGGCAAGCCCTACGCACAGATTTTCGCGGATTTCCCGATCGGCGGTCCGGGTGTCCAGGGGGGCGAGGAAAAGCCCGCCGTATCCGACACCGGTTCGCACGGCTACTACGGCGACGTGAAGTATCACAAAGGATACACCCGTGCCTACGCCGGGCAGAGTGGCGGCGAGATGCCGATCACGCTCGCGCCGAATCCGTCGCACCTGGAGTTTGTCAACCCGGTCGTGGTCGGCCGCGCCCGCGCCGCACAGGAAACCCGCACCGAACGCGGCGAGCCGAAGCGCGATAACAAGGCGTCACTCGCGATTCAGATTCACGGCGACGCCGCGTTCCCCGGGCAGGGCGTGGTCGCGGAAACTCTGAACATGGGCGGCTTAAAAGGGTACAGCGTCGGCGGCACCATCCATATCATCGCTAACAATCAGGTCGGATTCACGACCAACCCCGGCGACGCCCGTTCGACATTATATTCGTCGGATCTGGCGAAAGGGTTCGAGATTCCGATTGTGCATGTCAACGGCGACGACCCGGCGGCGTGCGTCGCGGTCGCCCGCATGGCGTGCGCGTACCACCAGAAGTTCGGCAAGGATTTTTTGATCGACATCGTCGGTTATCGGCGGCTCGGTCACAACGAGACCGACGAACCGCGCTTCACGCAACCGCGCCTGTATGCGCGGATTGATGCCCATCCACGCCCGCGTGAACTCTGGGCGAAGATCCTGGAAAAGGACGGCGTCGTCACCAAATCCGAGGCGGACGCGATTGCGAAAGAGGTACGCGATAAATTAATGGCGGCACGCGACGAAGTGCTCGCTACCCCCACGACAACCGCGCCGGCGTCGCCCGAAAAAGGTCTGGTTCCGTCCGAACCAGCGAGCGAAGCGGGGACAACCCCGGTTTCGGAAGCCACCCTGCGCGAACTGAACGTCGCGATCACCTCGTTCCCGGAAGGTTTCACGCCGTCGTCGAAACTGGGCAAGCAGATGATCGAGGGACGCCGGACGGCACTCGACATGCCGAACGGTATCCTGTGGGCGCACGCCGAAGTACTCGCTTATGCCTCGCTTTTAGCGGAAGGAACGCCGGTACGTCTCACCGGGCAGGACGTGGAGCGCGGGACGTTCACCCAGCGCCACCTCGTATTCCATGATCCGGAGACCGGCGAAGACTACGCGCCGATTCAGCACCTGCCACAAGCGAAAGCGTCGTTCGCGCTCCATAACAGCCCACTGTCCGAGCAGGCGGCGGTCGGGTTCGAGTACGGCTATTCGATCCATGCGACGGAAACGCTGGTCGTTTGGGAGGCGCAGTTCGGCGACTTCGTGAACGGGGCGCAGGTGATCGTGGACCAGTTTATCGCGTCGGGCAATGCGAAGTGGAAGCAGACGCCCTCGATGGTGATGCTCCTCCCGCACGGCTACGAAGGACAGGGACCCGAACACTCCTCGGCGCGTGTCGAGCGGTTCCTGCAACTCTGCGCGGGCGACAACATGATCGTCGCGAACTGCACCACGGCGGCGCAATATTACCACCTGCTCCGCCGCCAGGGGGCGCGACTGACCTCGAACCCGCGCCCGCTGGTGGTGATGACGCCGAAGAGTCTGTTGCGCCATCCCCGTGCCGCCTCCAGTTTGCGTGATCTATCGGAAGGCACGTTCCAAACCGTGCTCGACGATCCGCGCCCGGCGGATCGCAAAGCCGATGTGACGCGGCTCCTGCTCTGCTCCGGCAAGGTATATGTTGACCTGCTGTACACGCCGAAGTTCGAAACGCGTCCGGAATACACGGAGCACGCGAATGTCGCCATCGCCCGCGTCGAGCAGTTGTACCCGTTCCCGGCGGATGAACTGACCGCGCTACTGGCTACCTACCCGAACGTCCGCGAAGTCGTCTGGGTGCAGGAAGAGCCGCAAAATATGGGGGCGTGGACATTCCTCGCCCCGCGCCTTGCGAAACTCCTGCCGTCCGGCGTCAACCTTTCCTACACGGGACGCCCGGAAGCCGCATCGCCGTCCGAAGGCAAGAAGCCGTCGCACGACCGTGAGCAGGCGCGTATCGTCACCGAGGCGTATGGGGTGTCGTCCCCGCCGTCCGTCCCGACCGGCGGGGACGGTGTCCGCGCTAAGGAAGCCGCCTCGTCGGAGGACGTTAACACAAACAATAAAAACCGGAACGGTGCGTACACCAACGGCACCAGTGCGAAAACAAAAAAGCCGGTTGCGCAAGTGACCAGCGAATCTACCGAACAAAGGACGGAAGCGTAAGTTCATGCCCACCCAGATCGTGGTACCGAACATGGGCGAGTCGGTCGTGGAAGCGACCATCGCCAGTTGGCTCAAAAAAGCCGGTGACAGCGTGTCTGCCGGGGAAGAGATCGTGGAACTGGAAACCGACAAGGTAAACCAGGCGATCCAAGCCGAAGCAAGCGGTGTTATCACCGAGATTTTGAAGAACGAAGGCGAAACCGTCTCCGTCGGCGATATTCTGGCGATTATCGGTGAGGCTGGGGGGACCATTGCGCCTTCCGCGAACGGAACCACCGGAAGCCCCCTAACCCCCAATACTGGGGGAACAGCGGAAACGCAGTTTCCGCGAACCGGAGCGGAATCCGGCGAGCGAACCTCTTCAACTCCGGCTCCCCCAGTATTGGGGGCGGGGGGGGCTTCCGGGATTTCCAGCGATACACATTCGGTCGTCACGCCGCTGGCGAAAACCCTCGCGCAAGATGCGAAGGTGGACCTCGCCACCGTCACCGGAACGGGCACCGGCGGGCGAATCACCCGCGACGATGTGGCGAACCGGATCGAACAGGCGCAAGCCGCGCCGCGCACCGTGGAACAAAAACAGCAAGAAACCACCGACGCCAAGCCGGTAGCCGCTCCCGCGACAAAGCCCGTGCCGACGGCGCAACCGTCCGCGTCGGGTCGCCCCGAAGAGCGTATCCGCATGACCCGCCGCCGCAAGACTATCGCGGCGAACCTGATGATGGCGACGCAGAATACGGCGATGCTGACGACGTTCAACGAAGTGGACATGACCGCCGTGATGGAACTGCGCAAGCGGCGCAAGGAATCGTTCGAGAAGCAGTTCGGCATCGGGCTGGGCTTTATGTCGTTCTTCACGAAAGCGGTGATCGGCGGACTCAAGCAGTTCCCGTACCTGAACGCCGAAATCCAGGGCGACGACATCGTGCTGAAAAAGTACTATGACATCGGCATCGCGGTCGGCGTGGAAGAAGGTTTGGTCGTGCCGGTGGTGCGGGACGCCGACAAACTGGGTTTTGCGGGCATCGAGAAAAAGATCAAGGAAGTCGCGGAAAAAGCGAAAGCCGGCACCCTCGGTATCAACGACCTGACCGGGGGATCGTTCACGATCACCAACGGCGGCGTGTACGGCTCCCTGATGTCTACCCCGATTCTGAACTACCCGCAGGTCGGCATCCTCGGCATGCACACGATCCAGCAACGCGTGGTCGTGGTGGACGGCGAGATGGCGATTCGCCCGATGATGTACATCGCGCTCTCCTATGACCACCGCATCGTCGACGGCGGCACCGCCGTTCGCTTCCTGGTGAAGGTGAAGCAACTGATCGAGGACCCGGAGACGCTTCTTTTAGAGGGGTAGATAACGTAGGAAACTTCCTTTTCGGGGATGTACCATCCTCCGGTGGAAGCGTTCCGCTTGGGTTTC
>JACMIS010000940.1 GCA_014381035.1 Armatimonadota bacterium | reverse complement strand
GGAACTTTACAAAAAAACCGGGGGGCCCCCACGTTCTCCCCCCCCCCCCCGTTTTTTATGGCGATTTATTCCAACGGTTAATCGCGCGTGACAACCCCGCACACCACACGCGCACCGGTTCCGCCGGTGGGGTCCGTTCGCTGATCGTCGGGGCTGGCATGGATGATAAGTGCGCTTCCGTCGCTATCGAATAATGAGTTCGCGCCATCATACAGCGTGACTCGAGTCGTGGTCAGCTCGAAAATCGCGCGATCATCTACCCCGACGTTCAGGTTCGGCAAATCCCCATCATGCGAGCCGTCCGGGTTTTGCAACCCGTGTTCCTTGGTACTGGGGTTGATATGCTCTCCCGCTGTGGCAAAAGGCGGGTTCGCGTTCGGCTCGGCACGTCCCACTTGATGCAGGTGAATCCCGTGTTGCCCCGGTGTCAGCCCGGTAACTTGAACGCGGATAGTGACCGGGTCCGTTGGTCGTTCTTGTGTGAAGCGGGCGGTTCCTACGCTCCGTCCTCCCGTATCAATGAGTGCGGCGGAGGCAGTCATGCCCTGATTGTCGTTGTCATCGCTCCCCCCACATCCGACTATTACGCCACCCATTGTCAGGGCAAGCAGTACCACCCCGAATCGTGATGCGGTCCGTATCGTGCGAAAATTTTTCATCCTGAGTCCTCCCCTGCGGCGGGGTTTTCATTGAAGATTGCTTGAACCGGGTTGGGTCCGAGCCTCCTATTTGATACCGGAAAAATCTATAAGCCAAACGTGGACGCTTTTATCTTGTTTCGCTTCCGCCTGGTTACTTCGACCTATACGCCAACGAGAAAAGTGAGTCGTTTGCTCCATGTCACGTCGCTCGTTCGCGACTACAATACCGGCAGCACAAGGGGAGAAAAGGAAACCCGTTCATGGAACAGCCGTCACTTCATCAGGACTCGAACGCCTGGGTCGCATTTACGCAGATCAGTTTTGTTATCTCACTCGCCGCGATGGTGGTGGGCGTTTACTGCTTGCCCGTGGAAATCTGGGTGCGTGGATACCTTGCGATTGGCTTGTTTTTCATTGTCAGTTCGACTATCGTGTTGTCGAAAACAATGCGCGACCGCCACGAAGCTCGCAAGATCGTGAACAAGATCCAGGAAGTCAAGACCGAACGAATGCTCAAAGATTTCGAATTGCCTCGCTAACATTCGCCCTGCTTTCTTTGTTTGTCCTTCGCGGACGGCAAGCAAAAAGAAAATTAGCTTTCAAACTCGCTTCGCAAGGTAATATAGCGAGGGTTTTGTCGCGCTTCCTGCCATTTTGCGTAGAAGATCCGTGCTGATTCTGCTTTTATGGGGTCTTCTGGCGAACGGGGTAATTCAGCGCGACCGTGCGCCCCGCTCTGCCCTTTCTTATCGTCAGGGACGGGACCGTCGTACTTTTTACCCCCTTTGTGGTTCGCATAGCGGCGGGAGCGCGTGTAGCCCATCTGCAAAAACTTTCGCGCCATGTCCGCCCCGATGAAATCGCCCTGCTCCAGATACTCGCAGAACATCCCGTATATTTTCTCGCTGGATTCGCGGGCGGCATCCGGCGTCGCGAACCGCCAGAACGGCAGGATCTCACTTTTGTATGGTTCGACGAGAAGTACTCCCTGCTCTCCCTTACCCACGCGGTAGAGTTCGGGACGCGCCCGAAAATCCGTGGTTCGAAAATCCAGATCATAGGGGAAATCATCATTCTTCATGCCGGGTATTTACCCACTTGTGAGAAATTTGACAGCGGGAAGAAATGGCAGACGTGGCATAAATATTGTGATCACCATCCGGTCCGGAAACATTGGAGTTTACAAGAAGTGAACCAGAAAACTATTCCCATCACCCAACTAGCCATCGAATATGGCTCCGCATACCCAAAATCCGCCGAAAGCGACTGGATTCGGGAAGTCGTCCTTTCCATGATCGGCATCTGGTCGTGGCGCGGCAAGATCAAGTGCGAGGACGCCATGTTGTATCTGTCCTACCTCGAAGACGAGCACCGAATAAGCGGCGAACGCAAGCGACAATTAAACTGGCTCCGCGAGGCGATCCGCAAAGCGAGCAAATAAATGATTTCCGGTTCCGCTTCACTTTGTTCAGTCTCCTGACAGTAAGGAGCAAAAAGATGAAGCATTGGCGACACGGAGATATTATGGTGGCGGCGGTCGAAAGTCTGCCCGACAATGTGGTAGTGCGGCAGGGTGCCCCGGTTCTTGCCTGGGGCGAAGTGACCGGACATTCGCACCGCATTGAGGATACTTCGGCGGCGACTTTTTACGTACTTGGGGACGACGGCTTCTTTGTCGTTCATGCGGACAGCACTCGATTGATCCATGAGGAGCATGGTCCGATCACGCTGGCAAAGGGAACATACCGGTTCTGGCACCAGCGCGAGTATTTCCCCGGCGCAATCCGAAGGGTGGTGGACTGATGGATAAGCACCTCGACCTTTCCAATGACCGATCTGTCACGGAGTTGCCGGAAAATTTGACCGTGACGCGGTTGACCGTGCGTGGTTGCTGGAATTTGAAGCGGCTCCCCGAAGGCTTGAAAGCGTTCACCGTGGATGCTTCGGACAGCGGGCTCGTCGAGATTCCGGCGGACGTCCAGATCGAAAATGCCCTGAACCTGTCGGGGTGCGCGGACCTGGTGACACTACCGGAGAACCTGCGCGTCGGGACATTGAACCTTTCCGGATGCACGAAACTTGCCGCTCTGCCGGAAGGGTTACGCGCTGACTTTCTCGATATTTCAGATTGTGTTTCGTTGACGAGCTTTCCCCAAAACGCGCAAATAGGCGTCGGGCGGCTTGTTGTACGGAATGCCCTCTGGATGAAAACGCTTCCTCCCTATTTGAAGCGGGTTGCCCAGCTGGATTTGACAGGCTGCACCCATCTGGACCGTTTGCCGGACGGGTTGGAGGTCGGCTCCTGGGTGGACCTGACCGGGACGGCGGTTGCGACACTGCCCGATTCGATGCGAAAAACCCGTTTGCGCTGGCGCGGCGTTCTGGTGGACGAGCGGATCGTTTTCCGCCCGGAGACGATACACGGGAAAGAGGTGCTTGCCACCGCGAACGCCGAAGTGCGCCGCGTGATGCTGGAGCGCATTGGGATGGAACGTTTCCTCGCCGATGTCGAACCGTCCGTGCTGCATCGGGATCGCGATCCGGGCGGTGAGCGCGAACTCCTGCGCGTCCCGATGCGCGACGATGAGGATCTGGTCTGCCTCTCGGTGCGCTGTCCGTCTACCGAACGTCATTATCTGCTCCGCGTTCCGCCAACGATGACGCGGTGCCATCAGGCGGCGGCATGGATCGCCGGATTCGATGATGCCCGCGCCTATGCCCCGCTCGCCGAAACCTGAGCCATCGGCAGTAGCATTTCCGGTGTTCGGCGACGCTCCAGAAGTCCGTCGCCGAATACCGGGTACAAGCCGAGTTCGGGCATGTGGATATAGCCGATATGGCAGCCGCAGGTATCGTTCGGGCAGGAGCGCGGGCGCAGTGCCGCTTCCCAACCGGGTGTGTACAGGTTGCCTATCGGGGATTTGACGAAATGGCAACGCCGCATCGTGCCGTCGCCGTCTACCGAGAATACCGTCTCGCCGGTCAGACAGGCACGTCCCTCGCTCGGATGGCGAACATTATTGAGAGGAAAAAGGGGATCAATCGCGGTCAGAAACTGGATATCGTTTGGGGAATAATAGTCGGCTACCCGTTTATAGGCGTTGACCCAGAGATAAACCTCCGGGGGCAGTTTCTGGCGTAGCGCGGCGACCTCGCCTTGATGTTCCTTCATCCCAACCACCCCGACGCTGTATCGGACGCCACAACGGGATGCTTCGTGGCATTTCGCTAAAAACGCGGCATGATCCACCTCGCCGGGATGGAATGTCGCCCACAATCCCAGTTTGTCGCGGTCACATTCCAGTGTCCAGTCCAAACGGCAGGAAAGGTTCGTCTGGATGGCGACTTTTCGAACATGGGCGAGGTTCGTCAGCCGGATGAGAGCCTTCTGGTAGCGTCGCCGCACCAACGCTTCTCCCCACGGTGTGAAGAAGATCGAAAGCGTGTGCGTACCATTTTGCACGTCGACCCAATCGAGAAATCGCTCCAGCGCATCGGCATCGGCGGCGTGTTCGGCGTCGGTCTCGGCGTGCTTGGCAAAGGGGCAATAGGGACAGGCGTAATTACAGGATGATAACGGTCCCCGGTAGAGAATGGTCAGGTTCATTTCAGCGCGAACGTCTCCATCTGCTGGCGCATCACGTCGGAAGTGAGGTACGGTCCTAGCACATCCGCCCATTCCCAACCGCGTTCGGTGAGCGCAAATGCGGTGTCGGACGAGACAGCAAGCCCGCGTTCCTGCATTTCCACCAGTTGCGGGAAATCAGCGAGCAGATCACTGTCGTCGAAGCGAGCGTGGTACGCACCGAGCGGCACACCCTCGCTTTGCTGTAGCAGGGAATAGATCAGAAACCGCCGTTTCTGTTCCTCCGTAGTCAGTCGGACGCCGTAATCGGCGATGGCGAAATCGGCGTCGCTCCGGATCAGGTAATCAGCGACGATAGAACGTACCCCGGCACGCCCAACCGCCCATTCGCTCGAATAGTGTAGTGCGCGAGTGTAGGATCGTGCCCCACACCCCAGACCGATCAGGTTTCCTCCGATAGCATCGCTAGAAGGATGCGTCGCCGCGCCGATTCGGCGGAAAAACCTTAACGAAACCTGTTCGTAGCCGCTGGAAAGCAGTGTGTCTCGCGCCTGCCGGTACAGCGTCATTCGCTCGTTATCCCAGGCGACACCGTCCGCCGGGGCGCGGTTGTCCAGTCCCGTCAGCGGACGGACGTACAGGGGATAAAGATACAATTCCTCGGGGTGCCACGCGAGTGCCTGTTCCAGCGAGTATGCCCAGCTACTTTCCGTTTGACCGGGGATGCCATAGATCAGGTCGAGATTCAGCGTCGGAAAACCGGCTTCGCGCAGGTGCTCCAACGCGTCGAACACGGTCCGGTTCTGTTGCGCCCGTCCGACCGTACGTACCTCCTCCGCGACGAACGATTGCACTCCCATGCTGATACGATCCACGCCGTATTCCCGGAGCAAGGCGAGTTTTTCCGGTTCCGCCGTGCGCGGCGAGGTTTCCACAGAGATCGGGAGGTGCTTTAGATCCCCGGCGAACTGTCTCGCGACCTGCAAAACCCGCTCGATCCCCGGCGTCGAAAGAAATGTCGGCGTACCGCCCCCGAACGCGACTCGGGAAATCTTCCGCGTGCCTATCGCCTGTTCGACCGCCGCTGCCTGCCGTTCCAGTGCGTTCAGATACCTTTCCTCCGTATCCACAGTCGGGTTGGGTGTCGTGAACAGGTTACAGAAGCCGCAACGCATCTCGCAAAACGGAATATGCAGATACAGCGCGGTATCGTCTCGCGGTTCGTCCGCCCACAGCTCGGCGAGCGGGACCGGTGGTGTCAGCGGTCGGTATGCCGTTTTGTGCGGGTAGCCGTAGGCGTAGCCAAGAAACGGCGAGCCGGAAAGCAGGGAATCGAGGGGATGAATAGTATTCATGGCTGCAAAAAAAACTCCGCGTACGGGACGCTCCACACATGGGGATGCGCGAGCCGATGCCCGGTGTAGCCATCCTCGCCATAAGTGGTTCCGTGGTCCGAACAGAAAACGCACAGGCTACACCCGCGCTTCCGTAGCGCGTCGCGTAGAATCGGCAACTGGCGGTCGACATAGCGTAGTGCCGCCGCGTGGCTCTCCCTGTCATCACCCTTTTCTCGCACCCGCCCACGGATGTAAAACCAGTTCGGCTGGTGCAACGCCGATATATTGACGAACAAAAAAACGGGTTGTCGGATATTTTCCAAAACTGCCGCTGCGCACTGGAGCTGATTTTCCGTCGAGTTCGGGGCGGTCACGCCGAACGATTCGTTCCAATGTGCTTCATCGAATAGCGACGGAAGAACACTTCCGAGTGGCGTCTTTCGGTTGAAAAATCCGACCCCACCGATGCACACAGAATGATAGCCCCGTGTTCGCAGACCGGAGACAATATCCGGCGCATCGAAAACGGCGGTTTCCGGTGCCGTAGTCTCACTACCAGCGAACCGCGCCGCGAAAAGGCGGGGATGTTTGCCGGGAACGGCGGGAGTGGGCAGAAAACCGGCGAAAAACGCCTGATGCGCGGCGTAGGTAAAATTGCCCGGTGTGTGCCGCTCCTCCCAACCATCTTCCGGCAACAGGGCGCGAAGGTTCGGTGTTCGTCCCGCTTTCCATTCGGCGACGGCGACATCATAGCGTAGCGTGTCAAAGGTGACGAAAACAATATCGCCCGTTCCCAGAAATGCCGCCGCATCTAACACCCCATTGCCTCCAGCTCGGTCTCGTAAGTCGTCTGGTTATTCCAGAGAGTACCGGGTAAAAGATCGCCGAACGCGTTCGCCTCCAGAATGCACAGCCGCTTGAAACCGGGTAACCACATCACGTCCAGTCCGATGTGCAGGCTGTTCGGGAATACTTCTGCCGCCCGCTCAGAGGTTTCGTTGAGGGCGTTCCACGCCATATCACCGACCGCCAAACGGACGGTTTCGGCGTCGGCGCGTCGGTTGAGCAGGTGAAGGTTTGTCATTGGGGTGTGACTCATCCGGGCGACGACATGGCGCAATTTGCCGCGAATGACGAGTGCACGCAGGTCGAAACCGTATCCGTCCAGCGCGGCTTTCGGGAGCCATTCCTCCGTGTGCAGTCCGTGCGGCGCGAGGGCACGAATCAAGGAGTCAATCACCTCCGGGTCCTCTAAAGTGCGGATACGTCGGCTATTATACAAGCGATCCCCGCTCTGCTCCACGGTCGTGTAGGCCCGCCAACGCCCGTTCCCATCGGTCCGCACCGCGACCGCTCCGGACGCGCTGGACCCGTGCGCGAGCTTGACGAACGCCTGACGGATTCGCATCCGTCCCATCGCCTCGGCGAGCTGCGAAAGGCTCTCAAAGGAGTCAGCGCGGCGCGGTACCGGAAGTCCGGCATTCAAAAACCGGGAATGGCTCGCAGATTTATCGAAGAAAACGACGATCTCGTCCGGGTCGTTCAGAAGATGATGCGGCGGGGCGTCCGCCAGTTGCACTTTGATGGATTCAAGCGCACGGCAAAACCCTTCGTACCAGAACCGGGGGAATAGTATCTCGCCATGCTCCGCCGTTCGCCCGACACCGATCGTGAGGCCCATGAATGTGCGCGTCACTGGACGCCGAACGATGTCGAGCAATTGGGCCGCGTGTGCGATCGACGTGGGTGAGAGTCCAACCTCACGCCCAATCTGTTGCAGCGCGTCTAGCGTGAGCCCCTCGCCTCCCGCAGGCACAGCCGCGCCCGCATGCTCCGCGTCCGCCGC
>JACMIS010000939.1 GCA_014381035.1 Armatimonadota bacterium | reverse complement strand
GTGCCGTGGATATGAGGCGGCTTCCGTGCAGGAGATCACAGAAGCCACCGGTTTGAGCCGTTCGAGTCTTTACGACACGTTCGGCGAAAAGAACGCACTCTATATGGCGGCACTGGATCACTACATCAGCCAGCGGGAGAAAGTGGCGTTCGAGGCATTGCACGCGCCCGGTTCCAAGAAAGCGGCGATACGTGCCGCCTTCGATTGGATAATAGAGGAGATCATCGGCAACCCGGAGGCGGGCTGCTTCGCTGTGAACGCCGCGACGGAGCTCGGTTCGTGCGATGAAGGGGTGCAGGAGGCGATCTCGCGGAGTGTCGCGCGGACTGTCGCAGCACTCGCCGACGCGGTTCGCGCAGGGCAACAGCAGGGGGAAATCTCCCCCGCCAAAGATTCTCGCGCCATCGCCGAGTTTCTCGTCAATGCCATACATGGCTTGCGTGTGACTGGCAAGACCACTCAGGACAGGAGAATGCTGGAGAACATCGTGGACATCGCTCTTTCCGTACTGGATTGAGTGATAGACAAACGGCAAGCGGCGGGAAAGCCGCGTTTATTTTTACCTAATTCTGGAACGATCATTCCATAATTATCAACAACAAAGGAAAACAACCCATGGGAATACTGAACAACAAAACGGCTCTGGTCACGGGAGCCAGTCGGGGGCTCGGGCGGGCAATCGCGCTCCGCTTCGCGGCGGAAGGCGCACTCGTCGCGGTGCATTACGGCAAAAGCGAGAACGAGGCGAACGCCGTCGTTTCCGAGATAGAGGCGGCGGGCGGCAAGGCGTTCAAGTTGCAGGCGGACATCGCCAGCGTGCCGTCTATCGAGGCACTTTTCGCCCGACTGGACACCGAACTGACGCAACGCACCGGTTCGACGCAGTTCGACATCCTCGTTAATAACGCCGGGGTCGCAGAAATCATTCCGTTCGAAGAGACCACCGAGAGTCAATTCGATTATGTCTTTGACATCAACGTCAAAGGGATGTTTTTCACGACGCAGAAGGCACTCCCCCGGTTGCGCGACAACGGACGCATCATCAACCTGTCCAGTGTTGTGTCACAGTTCGCGTACCCGCCCGTCGCCGCGTATGCTTCTACGAAAGGTGCTGTGAATGTGTTTACGTTGCAGATCGCCGCGCTGGTCGCGGAACGCGGCATCACGGTGAACACGCTCGCCCCCGGCGCGATTGAGACCGAAATGAATCCGTGGCTACAAAGTGCCGAGGGACAGCAAATGGTGCTCGATATGCAAGCCTTGAAGCGAGTGGGCAAGGCGACCGATGTTGCCAACGCCGCCGTACTTCTCGCCAGCGACGATTCGGCGTGGATGACCGCGAACTTCGTTAATGTGAGCGGCGGTACCAGACTATAGCAAGTCGCCGCGGGGACGAAGGTGTCCCCGCACCCACTGAAAAACCTTAGCGCGGAACGGCGGTTTGCGCTACAATGAACGCGGCGTGGTCCCCGATCACCACACCCGCGACCCGATGGCTTACCAATCCCTGTACCGCAAATACCGTCCGCAAACCTTCGCCGATGTGGTCGGTCAGGGGCATGTCGTGCGCACCCTCCAGAATGCCCTGGTTTCCGGGCGCGTGGCGCACGGCTACCTTTTTACCGGGACACGCGGAACCGCGAAAACCACGGTCGCCCGTCTGCTCGCCAAAACGCTGAACTGCGAATCGTCTACGAACCCGGTCGCCGAGCCATGCAATGTGTGTGACGCCTGCCGAAGTATC
>JACMIS010000938.1 GCA_014381035.1 Armatimonadota bacterium | reverse complement strand
TTGACCAGCGTCCGGAAATCGGGGGCGACGATCAGCAAGCCGAAGATGAACGCCAGGTGATCCGGTCCCTGAAAGATATGCATCATGCCCAGAAACAGGAAGTTGCCGATGTTCGTGAGCAGGTTCGCCGCGAGATCCGACGGGTCTACTTCGGTGGACTCGCCGGGGCGCAGGTTCCGCTGGTACCCGCCGACGTTCACGGTGGCGAGGGCGTTCGGGAGGTAACTGAAAAGGGTCGAGGTAATGCGCATCGGTTGTTTCGCCGCGTCGGGACTCTGTGATCCGTCCGGGCGTTCGTAGCGGAACGCCATGCGAAACTTCGACTTCGCCGGGTCGACGTTGCCGTCGTAGCGCACGTCGGTCAACGCGCCCTTGAGGACGGTACCACTCTGTTCGATCACCAGCTTCTCGTTGATATACGTTTCGATACGCTCGCGGGCAGGTGCAGTGAAAGTGCCCCCGGTACGTTCCCCTTCCTCGACGATGCTGCCGGGGATCTGCGTGATGTCCTGAACGTTCCCGGAAAACTCGGCAACGATAAAGGTTTCCTGCGGGCGGAGCACGATGGCGACCGGTTCGACCTGAATCGTGTGGGCGTTCGCTAAGGATGACAGTAGTAGCGCCAGCAGAAGCAGCGAAGCGATCCTGAAAAATCCGATAATCTTCATCTATCCGTTTCCTGTGCCGGGCGGAACGGGCGCATCTTCGACAGATGTGCCCGTTCCGCTCAGGCGAGAAGGCTCAGGGCTTGACCCTGCTTTTGTGGCTACGCGAACCCGGATGCATAACTCCCTTAGCGGCGGTCGTAGTCGTCGCCGATTTCGGCACGTCATCATTCGTCACCGCAGGGCCGGTCGGCTTCGAGCAACCGGCCGGGAACGCCATCCCCATCAGGGCACACAGTCAGGCGGCACTATAGAAACAACCGCGTCGGAAAGACCGGGAAGTTTGTTTCATAGGTATTCTCTCAGTCATTCGGCGGCATGTCGTCGATATTATGCATGCCCCAGTTGTCGACCGCGTTGATCGGCTTCGTCTTACTCAGGGTCTGCGTGAAGCGGAACCACTTCGCGTGCCCATCCGCGAACCCATAGTTGTTCCCCTGACTGTGCCTGCCGACGTTTTTCGGGTCGGGCACCTGGCTGTCCGAGTCGACATCACCAATCTGGTAGCCGGAACCGTCCAGAAAGCCCTTCTCCCAGTTGTCGCCGACAGCCGGCGACCCCCACGGGTGGTAGTCGAAGAACGCGATCCCGGCGTGCCGCTCGCCGATCATGATCTGTTGCGCGGGCTGTTTGATGTCGCCGAGCGAGATGCCGTGGGCGAAGAAGCCGTTGATCAGGTAGTCGGTGCGGTACTTCTTCCAGTCGGCGAGGGTGACGACCGGAGGGAAGACCGTGATGCTGTCATCGTCATCCATAGACGGATCACGGAAAATGTTGTCGGACTTGATGTACGGTTTGAGTGGATCGTACCAGGTGTACATGTTGGCGATGGTCTCCGGCGGTTCGAGGTCGTGGTGCGTAACGGCGGTCGTTTCGTCATAGTCCTGAACGTACATCATGATTGCGATGCCGATCTGACGAACGTTGGACAGGTCGGCGGCCTGCCTTGCTTTGGCTCGGGCTTGGGCGAAGACGGGGAAAAGTATCGCGGCGAGGATCGCTATAATTGCGATCACGACGAGCAGTTCGATCAGTGTAAAACCGCTCCGGGCAGTTTTCACTGGGGTAAACGCGCTTGCGATCCGTGCCTCAGGCACATTTGCGCCCCGGGGGCGTGGCTGGGGACGAACGGCGACGATTCGTACCGTGTTCAGCAGTGTTGTCATGGAAAATTATTCCTTTTTGGCGTGTGTGAGTGAGCGATTCGGGATTCGCCCGCACGGATGCGGGCGACGGGAGTGATAACTGTTCGCGGCAGGAAGGAAGCGTGGTCGGATTCACCGCGCGCCGGGAGCGGCGCGAAAAGATAGCCCGATTCCGCTGATTAAGCGGGAGAAAGGGCGGGCGGTCCGCGCAAGCCCCGGCGGGGAGTCGGGACCGCGCAAAGGGCGACGAGGCGAACCGCGAGTAAGACAGACGCCACCGTGCAAGACGCTACGAACAAAGATGGGGCGACGGCGGGGGATGGGCGCAGAGCAGTCGCCATCCATTCGCACAGGGCGCAGTCGGTAGCACGGAGCGAGAGCAGTTCGGATTCCACGGGGACGGACGCCGCCAGGGCGGCATCGCCGGGAACAACGTCGGGCGGCACCAGCGCACACGCGGCGTGCCCCGGATTCGCCGGTCTGTCGTGGCGGTGGAGCGACGCAGAAACCGTCATGACGGCGAGCAAAAGCGCGAGCACCCCAGCGATCCGCCGAACGATCTCCCGGTATGGCTTCCCTTCGCCCATGATACGGATTTGCATTGTTGCAAAGAGTTTACCATAAC
>JACMIS010000937.1 GCA_014381035.1 Armatimonadota bacterium | reverse complement strand
TGCGCGAAAAGAAACTCCCCGAAATGAACGAGGAGTTTGTGACCAAGGTGCATCCGACCGCGAAAACCGCTGAGGAACTGAAAGTCGCGCTCTCCGAGGCTCTTGATAAAGCCGCCGAGCAGATGGCGGATAGCGAACTGGAGTTCCGCCTCGTCGGTGCCATCGCTCGAAACTCGCAAATCAACTTCCCGGAGGTTTTGCTTCGCGCCGAGATGCAAGTGGACGCGCAGCAATTAGACGAGCAGATCAAGCGGTCGAATCTGACCGTGGATCAATACCTGCAACAAACCGGTAAGACCCGCGATCAGGTGGGTCAAGAGATGGCTCTCGCCGCCGCACAGCGCATCCGGAACTCGCTGGTGCTAGCCGAGGTCGCCCGCACCGAAGGGATCACGGTCGAGGATGCCGATGTGGACGCCCGCATCGCCGAGGAATCCGAACGCCGCAAAACGTCGGTCGCCGCGATGCGAGCACTTCTGGAAAAGAACGATCAGATGACGCAGATCAAGGATCAAGCCCTGACCCGCAAGATTCTGAGCCATCTTAAGGAAGTATCGAACATTACGGAGCGCACCCTGACCAGCGAGGAAGCCGAAGCTCTGGAAGCGGAAGAAGAAGCGGAGGCGAAAGCGGATCAGGAAAACGCCGCCGCTGCTGCCGGTCTTTCGATTGCCCAGGCAGGTGAAGCCGCCATGGAAACTGCGGAAGGCGAAGGAATGGAACTGGCGACCGCCGCAGAGCCGCTCGCGCTGGAAGCGTCCGCTCCGAAGCGACGTAGCAAAAAAGCCGCCGTCGCGGAAGTCGCGACCGAAACCGCCGCAGAGGAGTCCGCCGAGTAATCAGGTTCGCCTGACAGCACCACAAGGAACGCCGTTATGCCTATCGCGCTACCCGAAAGAGGAGGCACGATATTTATAACGGCGTCCGCATTTGTGCCGATTTGTCGTATAATGAACCTGTTATGAAGGAGCGAAATATGGCTATGGTTCCGATGGTTGTCGAGCAGTCCGCACGGGGAGAACGCGCTTACGATATTTTCTCTCGCCTGCTCAAAGACCGGATCATTTTTCTGGGCGAAGCGGTGGACGATCATATCGCGAACTTGATTGTCGCCGAACTGTTGTTTCTGGAGAAAGACGACCCCGACCGCGACCTTGATATGTACATCAACTCGCCGGGCGGCTCGGTGTATGCGGGTCTGGCGATCTATGACACGATGCAGACCATAAAGTGCGACGTTTCCACGATCTGTGTCGGGTTCGCCGCATCAATGGGTGCCGTGCTTCTCGCCGGGGGGGCGAAAGGTAAGCGATATGCCCTCCCCCATTCGCGGATGATGATCCATCAAGCCTCGTCCGGGTTTCAGGGCACCGCACTCGACATCGAGATTCAGGCACGCGAGGTATTGAAAACCAACGACGAAACGGCGGCGATTCTGCAACGACACACGGGGCAGGACTTCGACCGGATCAAGCGCGATATTCAGCGAGACTACTTTATGAGTCCCGATGAGGCGGTCGCCTATGGCTTGGTGGACTCGGTGCTCTCCCGCGACAAGCGTTAGACAGAAAGCACATTGATCGTTTGAAGAAAGCGTCCCGCTGTCGAGCATTTTGCCCGACAGGGACGCTTTCCTTTGTGAGATTTCTCTACGAATACATACAATCAGGACTTTAGTCCCATTGGGCCGCTCTCCACCAGGGGTATAAACGGTGCAAGCGAGTCTATCGTGCGACTGTTGTTACGAAGGCAAGCGTGAAAGGTACTCTATGTCCAGTTTCGCAAAACACATACCGTTATTTCTCGGTATCATTCTGCTCGGCAGCGTGATTCCCGGAAATGCAGCACCACCGGTCAAGAAAGCCGTTAAACCGCCGATGAAATCCTCTACCTATGCGGGTTCGCCCGTCAGTGCAACCGTGGCGACGGCCAACAAAGCCGAACTCGTCGCCCGAGTACGCGCAGTGAATAGCCAGGATTTCTGGCAATCCCGCGTCGTCAGCGAGATGATGACCTTCAATCTTTCGGAGGAGGCATGGAAAGTCCTGCTCAGCGATAAGGGAGTGAAAGCGGCTTTCGGTGCGGCACGTGACATCAACGATTACGCCAAGCGGGTCGGATTAGGCGATCTTGAAAATGTCGAGTCCGCCAACGACAACGCCCGCGAGGCGAATCAGGGAGACGTGACCGAACTACTCGCAAAACTGAAACCATTGATCTCGCTTACGCTCGAAGCGACACAGCCGGAAGTTTCTCCGACTTCGGCGTCGCTGATACTTCGCACGTTCTCGACCGTACCCGAACATATGGATCGCGGCGTCTGGAAGCCTGCGGGCGGCAAGGCGAATATCACCACAATACTTTCCCCTGTCGCTCAGGATGTAACCATCACCATCAATAGCGATAAGACTGCTTTCACTATCACCGCGCCGTCCAAGACCGAGATCCCGGGATGGAGTACGAAAATCGAGAAAGGGTTGGATCGCGGCAAGTAGCGTGGCGGGAGCATCGCATTCCTGATTACGGACGCCGGAGTGTGTCGGCATAAGTGTTCGGCGTCCGTAAAAAATTAATAATATTTTGCATCTCCTCGCGGCGTGACGTGGTAAACGACCGTGCGGGGGAGGGTTTCGGGTTCGCGAAGATCGTCCGGCAATATCGGGTACACTACCGATTGTGGAAGACAGCGAAAAAGAAGCGATTCGACAACGGACCGACATTGTAGAACTGATTTCCGCGTACACGCCGCTCAAAAAGGCAGGCAGGACATGGAAAGGTATCTGCCCGTTTCATAACGAGCGAACCCCCTCCTTCACCGTGGACCCGGAGCGCGGACGCTGGCACTGCTTTGGCGCGTGCGGCATCGGCGGCGATGTTTTTAAGTTTCTGGAGAAAGCGGAGAATCTAACATTTCTGGAGGCTGCGGAGCGGCTTGCCGCGAAAGCCGGAATTACCCTCTCGCGCAAGGGGGCGACGCCCGCCGAGCGCGAAGCCGCCGACCGTAACCGCACCGAGCGTGACCGGATTATTCAGGCGAACGCGCTTGCCGCCCGGTTTTATCAGCAGGTCTTGCGCCGCGCCCCGCTCGCCACGGAATATGCTTACGAAAAGCGCAAACTGACCCACCAGACGCTCGAAGATTTCGGGGTCGGTTTCGCCCCCGACGAATGGGAGGGTCTGTCCCGCTATCTCGTCCAGCAGGGGGTTCACTTAGAAGACGCCGAGCGGGCGGGGCTGGTCAAGCGGCGCAACGACGGCTCGGGATACGACCTGTTTCGTGGTCGCTTAATGTTTCCCATCGTGGATGTTCAGGAGCGGGTGATCGCGTTCGGGGGCCGTATACTCCCCCCCGCGGAAAACACGGCAAAGTACATCAACTCGCCAGAAACGCCGGTTTTTTTGAAGTCCAAAACGCTGTACGCGCTGAACCGCGCCCGCAAAACCATCTCGGAACGGGACCAGGCGGTGATCGTGGAAGGCTACATGGACGTGGTCGCGTGTCACCAGGCCGGGTTCACTAACGTCATCGCGACGCTAGGCACTTCGCTCACGGATGAGCATGTCCGCCTGATCGGTCGGTACACTAAAAATGTCGTGCTGTCGTTCGACGCCGACGACGCCGGAATCCGCGCGGCATTGCGGTCGGCGGAACTGTTCGCGGCGGCGGGCGCGGACGCGTTCGTGCTCAAAGTGCTGAATCTGCCCAGCGGCGAGGACCCCGATTCTCTGGTAACGTCGGGGAACGTCGGGGCGTTCAAGCGGGCGATTGACGAGGCGATGTCGGTGCCCGAGTTCCATCTACAGGCACTGGTACGTCGACATGACGTACAGAACCCGAACGGTCGCGAGCAGTATATGCGCGAAGCCCTCGGCATCATCGCCGAAGTGCGCTCCTCCATGGAGCAGGACCGGCTGATCCAGAAGATCGCCCGCTATCACCCCTCCTGGGAGCGCGGTAGCGTTTACGTCGAGGAATCCCTGCGCAGTGAACTGCGACGGCTCCGGTTCGGCGGCACGAGTACGCCGGACATTCTGAATAATCCACTCCCGCCGCGAAACAACTACGGTCAATCGCGGGGCAATAACGGCTACGGCAACAACTATATGCCGCGTCAGGACGGGAATGGGCGGGGCACATTCCCAAATGGCTACAATAATAACCGACGCTGGAACGCGCCACAGGAGCCGCCCCCGGTAATCGCCGCCGACGCGACCGCCGACCCCAAAGCCGAGCGCACCGTGCTCCGCGCGTTTTTCTCCGAGGAGTGGACTCAAGTGGTGCAGGACCGCGTCCGCCCGACCCTGTTTTCGGATGCCCGCGCCGTGATGCTAGTAGACCGGACTCTCCCACTCCTCGCGTCCGGTCAGACGCCCGCCGAAGCCATCAACCGCGCCGCCGAACGTGATCCGGAACTCGCCGATTTCGCCGACCGTCTGCTTCTTTCCGAGGACGAAGAGCCGCTCAGCCTGCAAGCCATTGACGATTGTTTGCTCTACCTGGTGGAACGGCAGGGCAAACGCCAGGCGCGTAACCTGTCCCAACAGATCGAGGAAAACAGTTTCGCCGAAAAACAGAATAACTTTATCGCCGGACAAGAAGGAAAAGCGGGGGCAGCAGAAGAAGAACTACTGCGGCAGTGGCAGAATCGTATGGAAGCCTTGAAGCGTAGCCCGACTGGCGGCGATGGCTCCAAAGCCTCCTGATGACGATCCGCTGCGAAATTGTCACCGACGTGAGAAACGCGACACCGTGTTCCAACACGCCCGGACGACCTTTTAGGAGTACTCGGCGTGATAACCGCGGTGCGAGAGCAAACGCAAAGTATGCAAACAGCGACGTTGAACGAAATTGCCGATAGCAATTTACGCAACAAAGGCAAAGCAGGATTCCTGCCTGCCGCCCTGCCCCCGACACACAGGATTTCTCCTGCGCCGCCGGGACCGCCTCCGACAGCCGAACCTTTCGAGGACCCCCTTGCGGTGTTGGAGACCGAAGGTATCCGTGTTATCGAGCGCACCACGAGCGAAGAAGACACCGACGCCGAATACGACGACGACGAAGTCGAGGAAGACGAATACCTTTCTGCGTTGGTGCGTGGCGGGCAGGTTTCGCGCCGGCGCACGCACCGCTCTCCGGTCGCCGATGCCCCGACCGAACGTGTCGCGAACAATAATGATCCTTTAACCGTGCTCGCCGAAACGATGCCTTCGCTTCGTGTCGGCGGCGATGGTCGTACCGGGGGCGGCGTCGTTCTGGATACTCCCGCCTCGGCTCCGTCCGCCGATGAGTTTTTCAGTCCCGCGCCCGTGGCAACCGGTGGCGGCGTGGACGACTCGGTGCGTATGTGGCTCCGCGAGATCGGCAAGACGCACCTTTTGACGATGGATCAGGAAGTGCGCCTCGCCAAACGGATTGAGCGCGGCGACGAGCACGCCAAACGCATCCTCACCCAGGCGAATTTGCGCCTGGTCGTCTCGATTGCCAAACGGTACAGCGGGCGCGGCATGAGTTTTCCCGATCTGATTCAGGAAGGCAATATCGGCTTGATCCGCGCCGTGGAAAAGTTCGATTACCGCAAAGGCTGGAAATTCTCGACCTATGCGACGTGGTGGATTCGCCAGGCGATCACCCGCGCCATCGCGGATCAGGGGCGCACGATCCGCATCCCGGTCCATATGGTAGAAACCATCAACCGGCTGGTCAAACTGTCGTCGTCGCTTCTGCAGGAGTTAGGGCGCGAGCCTACCCTCGATGAGCTCGCCAGCGCGATGGGGACCACGGTCGAGCGTGTTTCCGAGATCATGCGCATCGCCCCCGAGCCGCTTTCGCTCGAAACCCCGGTCGGCGAGGAAGACGATTCCCACCTGTCCGATTTTGTGCAGGACGAAGACAGCACCGCGCTTCCCGAGATGGCAAGCCGCGCCATGCTCCGCGACCGCATCGAACGGCTTTTGAACGAGCTTTCCGACCGCGAGCGCGACGTTCTTAAATTACGCTTCGGTCTCACCCCGGAAGGTTGCCCGCACACGCTGGAAGAGGTCGGACGCCATTTCCGCGTCACACGGGAGCGTATCCGCCAGATCGAAGCGAAGGCAATCAAGAAACTCCGTTGCCCGGCGGCGGCGACCTACCTCCGCGAGTACGTAGACTGACCAGGAACTCCTGAACATAGGGTTCAGCATACGCAACCTTGCTTGCCCCGACCGTGTCTGATGGGAAACATCCCGAGGCACGCGAACGCATGGAAGAGAAGAAATGGCAGGAATTTGTAGAGCGGGTCAACCTGATCCCGATTGCTGTCGTGGCAGCCGCCTGGCTTTCGCCCAGGTTTATCTTCTGGAGCCAGGCGTTCGGCCCGCTG
>JACMIS010000936.1 GCA_014381035.1 Armatimonadota bacterium | reverse complement strand
TGTTGAAACCATAGTCGGCGAATTCGCGGAAAAGGACTGAACCAGAACAACGAATCATAACATAAGCGAGAAGCACCGCAGGTAACAACGATGCAACGCCCGGTTGCCGCCGTCCGCGCAGGACAAAAAAGAAAGAAAGAATCAATTCGAAGGAAGTTCAGCGTTCGCCAGCAACCAGCGAGCCGCGTCCGCGTGATGTACGTTTAAGTGGCGCATCGCGTATACTAGCCCTTCTTTTGCTGCATCGTCTAGCATCACGGTAATGCGCTGGACTCCTAAGACCGTCGGTTGGAAACCCCGTTTGTAATGCCCGCCTGAGTTCTTCAGCTTTTGTTGCGCACTCTCCGAGGACAGATTCGGGAAGCGCATCCGTGCCGCCACGGGGTCACGTTCGATGCGCGTAAGGCGATGGAAGCGCGAACCCACCTTAATCGTCCAAAAAACCTTGCCGGTCAGAACGTGTCGAAAAATCTGCCGAACCGCGTGGGCGTCCGTACAGCGTGCCACCTGCACATACTCCACCAACCGTTGCCGCGCGTGCCGATTCAGCCAGAACGAAAAATGGTGTTTGAGCGGGACGCGGGACACCTCGCGCCGTGCGATCAGGTACTCACTCCGGAACGAACGGCGGCAAACGCTACAGCGGTACTGCGTCCTCCCGTCGGCGAGAAGCGTGGCATACACGATAGCCTTGCAGAACGGGCATTTCGGGCGACGATCCGGCGGCAGCCCGTAGGAATGATGGTGGCAAGCCCGGCAGAAATAGCGTTGCTTCTCGCCGTAGTGCCCGTTCTTCTTCAGGTTCGTACTGCGGCACTGCGTGCAAACGGGCTCCTGCTCCCCTTGCCGCGTCTGCCGGATATAAAAATGCCGTGCCAAATGCCCCACCTCCCGAAAACGTTCTCCTGCTACGATACCAAATGAGAAGGGGGTAGCAAGAACATTTTGTTTCCCGAATCGAGCAACTGGCACTATCGGTTACGACAGAAGACGTTCTAAACGCAGTTTGCGGGCTTCCCAATCGGGCATGACCACGGAAAGCAACTGGTAAAACTCCTGCGAATGGTTCTGGTGTATCAAGTGACAGAGTTCATGAACAAGCACATAGTCGATGCACAAACGCGGAGCGCGGACGAGATCGGTGTTTATCGTCAGCAACTTCGCCGAACTGCAACTGCCCCACCGTTTGCTCATAAAGCGTATCGATGTTTCGGCGGCGGGCAGATCGCGAAACGCGGCGATGCGACGGCAATACGTCAACCGCTCCGCGAAAACCTCGGTCGCGCGTTGTGCGTACCAGGCATCCAGCGTGGCTTTGACCTGTCCGGCGTCGGCAGGATCGGGCGTATGGACGCAGAGATACCCGCCAACGAAGCCCACCGACGGCGTGTCACACGTGCGGAGCCGGAGTCGGTACCGACGCCCCAGATACAGATGTGTCTCCCCGCCGATGTACTCGCGGGGCGTGGTCCGGGGCGTAAACTGATCGAAGTACCGTTGTTGTCGGAGTATCCACGACGCCCGCTTACGTAACACGCGCCCGATTGCCTCCGCGTCGGCGTTCTCCGGGGCGCGAACAATCACGCTCGCATCCGGTTTGACCGTGATCGCCAGCGTCTTACGCGACGCACGTTCCAGATGGTAGTCGATCCGGTGTTCGCCCCAGAAAAACGCCATCATCCCAGTCGGCTCCCCGCGACCCGGAATATCTCCGCCGCCAGTTTGTCCAGCACCGCCCAGTCCAGCGCGAGAACGCCGCGCGTGGAAAAGTCGAAAAATACGTCGTCCACGTTCGCACGCATTGTGTTCAAAACATCCTGCTTCTTGTGCCAATCCACCACGATCTCTTGTCGTATCGCCGCATCTACCGCCAGGACAAAATCGGCTATCGTTTCCGGTTCATCGGACGGTAATAGGAGGGATTCCTTGTACTCTTGAAGCAGACGATAATACGCAGCGGCGACATCGTTTGCCGCTACCCGTTCCGGCAGGTCATCCTTTGGTCTGCCCGCGACGAACTCCTCCCGAATCGCCGTCACGCGCGTCAGGTACTGGACACCGGAAATCATGCGATCCCGGAACTCCTGAATCGCCGCCCGCAACATCTCCGAAAACTTCCGGTACAGTGCCGGGTCCTCGTCCATCCGCTCCGTCAGTGTCCGCTCCATCTGGCTCGCGATAGCGTCGGCGCGGGCACCGTCCGTCCCCATCCGATTCAGGGCAATATCCATCGCCTCGGTGTCGAAGATATTGATCGGTTCCGGCGTAAGAACCGTCACCGAGTCCGAGGAAACATGCTGGTCCAGCAGTTTGGCGATCTGCGGGTCGAACTGCCGTATGTCGACCACATCCGCGTACCGGGTCTGTACCGAACCGCGCAACTTCTGAAACCGCGTCAGGTCGCCCTGATACCGCGCGATGACATGCGCGGGTGTTTCCTCATAAAACGCTTCGGTAGACAATGCCACCTTCAATGTCTTCGAGAAAACACGGAGTGCGTCATAAAACGATTCCCGCAACGGCTCGTCCCGGAGAAGTAGTTCCGCTTCCTCATTATCATACGGGCTGCCGAGCGGGGCGAAGATACCGAGCAGGTCGCCGTGGCGTTGCGGCAGTTCTTGATATTTCTCCTGCACCGGCATCAACAGGGCACGCAGGTCGTCCTCCTCGTAGCCTTCAAGGGCGCGGTAGTCCGTCAACGCCTTATCCAGTTCGCCGAGGATGCCCATATAGTCGATGATGTAGCCGAAATCCTTGCCCGGATACAAACGGTTCACGCGGGCGATGGCTTGCAACAAACTGTGGCTGGTCAGGCGGCGGGCGAGGTACAACACCGTGTTGCGCGGCACGTCGAAACCGGTCAGCAACTTATCCACCACGATCAGAATCTCCGGGGGTTCCCCCGAGTTGAAATCGGCGATAGTGTCTTCCTCGTACTTTTCCGCCGACGAACCGTTCTCCACTTCCTCTTTCCAGAAGCGTGATACACTGCCGTCGTTCGCGTCCTCCAGATAATCCTCGCCCTCTTTCTCCTCCGGGGGCGAGATCACCACGCGTGTCGAAACATCCCCGATCTCGCGAAAGAACCGATGCAACCGGATCGCCGACTTCTTATCCGGTGCCACCAGTTGCGCCTTGTAATAGCCGTCCCGTTGCCAGTTCCGCTTGTAATGCTCGGACACGTCGAACGCGATCATGCGCAACCGCTGTTCGGCGCGGGAAAGACGGTCGACGCGGCTGTATTT
>JACMIS010000935.1 GCA_014381035.1 Armatimonadota bacterium | reverse complement strand
GTGCCGTCCATGTTGGCGATGTAAACGCGGGCGTCGTCGGTGACCGGCGACGCGAGCAGATGCCCCGGTCCGAGTTGGTACTGCCAGAGTAGCCCGCCGTCACTCTGGCGGAGTGCGGAAAAGACGCCGCTCACCGAGCCGACGAACACCGTGCCGTTCGCGGCGGCGCACGACGAATCATAGATCACCGACCCGGTCGGCGACACCCATTTCTGCTTGCCCGTCGCCGCGTCGAACGCGTACACGAACCCCAAACCGGTCAGCGAGGCGTTATAGATCGTGCCGTTTTCGAGAAGCGGACCGCTGTAGCCGAGCGACGCCGGTCGGGTTTCCCAGAGGATCTTGCCCGTTTCCGCATCCATCGCATGGAGCAAGCCGTCGTTGCTGGTCACGTACACTTTGCCGTCGCCGAGGGTCGGCGACCCGATGGCGGGCGAGTAGTAAAACGACCTGCCGAACTTGTTCGCCCAGACCGGCGTTCCGGTCTGGGCGTCGAAACAGCGGAACTGGTTATCCCACCCGCCGAGATAGAAACGGGTGCCGTCCGTGATCGCCGCGCTCTGATACAGGCTACCGACCGGCTGTTTCCAGAGCACAGTGCCGGTTGTCGCGTCCAATCCATACACGGTGCGGTCGGTGGACGTGATACACACCACATTTCCCGCCTTCGCCGCGCCCGCTAAGACCGAGCCTCCGGTTTCGTACTTCCAGCGTTGCTTGCCGGTCGCGGCGTCGAGGGCGTAGACGAAATGATCGCCCGAGCCGACATAAACAGTCCCGCTCTCGACCAGCGGCACGGAAAACAACGCCCCGCCCGACGCAAACTGCCAGCGCGTTTTCCCGCTCGCCGCGTCCAGGGCGTAGAGCGAGCCACCCATAGTCGGGACATACAGCAGATTTCCCGTGCGAACCAGACGAGACTGTACCGCGCTCGGCAAATCGCGCCGCCAGACCGGCGCGTTTTTGCCGGTCGGCGCGGCGACGGTCAGCGTCATCGTTTGCGCGTAAACCGGCGTCAGTTCGCCGGTCCGGGTCGGCATCGCCGCGGAAACGAGCGCGGTATAGGTCCCGGCGAGCCAATCGTGCGTCGGGAATGTCCCGGTATATCTCCCGTCCGGTCCCGGTGTCAGCGGCGTGACATTCCCGCCCGCGCTGAACGCGAACTTAGTCCCATCCGGCATCGCTCCCGGCGTCAGGGTGACCGTACCCGCGCCATTTTCCCACTGCAACCGCGTCTTCCAGCCCGGCGCGACCTTGCGGGCGAGAGGGATCGTCATCACCGTCTTCGGCGTGTCCTTGTCCGCCACGTTGCGCCGCATCACGCGCATTGTGTCCGCGGTAACGGCGATCTGATGGTACGAACCCTGATACAAGCCTTTCGACATGATCGCAGGAATGCCGTTGATAGACCATTGAATGTCCGAGTGCCCGTGTCCGATCAAAAACAGCCGCACATTGTAGGGCGCGATGACCTGAAGGAGCGCGGCATAGTTATCCACCTGTTGCGGTCCGCCATTCACATCGCGCAGAAAGAAGTGATGAAAGCCGAGCACGACCGGTCGCTCGCGTCCGTTTTTCGCCAGGTCTTTAGCGAGCCAGTCCAACTGCTCCCGGTCGAAGTGTCCCCAGTGCTGCAACAAGACGGTGGAATCCAGCGCGACGAAGTGGACATTCTCCTTGTCCCACGACCGGTACAACGGCACCCCCAAGCCCCGAGTAAACCCTTCCTTGCCGAGCGGATTCCAGCGAGCATCATGGTTGCCGGGGGCGTCATAAACCGCGATTTCCGTGCCGAGGTTTTCATCGCGGACTTTC
>JACMIS010000934.1 GCA_014381035.1 Armatimonadota bacterium | reverse complement strand
TGAACGTCCGATAATTCGTGTTATGTTTTATTTCCTCGCGTTGCGGCGACGGACCACGATGCCGATATATCCCACAACCGGCAATGCGAGAACCAGACTCCCCGGTTCCGGAACGACAGCGACTCCCGCTGGCTCGGAATGGATGAAGTCATCCATCGCGACGATGTCCACACCGTTCGCTGGATCGTCATTGGGTCCCAGTGCGGTTGTCCCCGCCGTAATTCGCACGCGAGCAATTCGTTCGCCATTTGTCGCGGTTGCTCCGAAAAAGGACAGGCTACCTTGCGGAACGGTTCCCACCGGCACGGATGAATTAAAGATCGCGTTGTTATCTATATCGAAAAACGTTACGGATGTGCTGTCCGCGAGGTCAACGCCGGTAAATATGGCTCCGAATGCGCCAACGGTCGCCGGACTTGCTCCGTTCGTGCCGGGGATCGCGAATGTCACGTCCGTAATGTTGCTCCCGACAGACACAAATATCCGTGACGGGCTGAATATAGAAAACTCGCTCGAATAGGTCGGATTGATGTCGGTCAGTTCCGGCGCGGTCACCGGAGTCTGCAAAAAGTTGGTTCCCGGTGTCGTAAATCTGGCACCGCGTATATTGAGGAAGGCGTTCAGGGTCGGACCGGAAACCGCCGCCGTAGTGGCAACGCCTCCATCCCAGTTTATCTCTCGCCGTCCTCCCACGAGAGGTCCGGGGGCATTCCCGTTATTAGGGGTGCCGATGGCAGCGCGGAACGAATCCACCGCGCCTTGGATCGAAGCTGGCGTACTGTCACCACCGACCGAAGTGGTGACAAACTGAGCGGAAGCCGCCCGCGACAGACAGACTGACAGAGCAAACGTTGCAGCGAAAACTACCCGACGATTTTGTAGCGTCATTCCAGAGTTACCTTTCCCATGGGAACACGATTTATGTCCCGGTCTCGTCCCCGACAAGAGTGTCGGCTTGTTGCGTCAAGGGATTTTAACAGGGATGCACACGCCCCCGATAGTACCTTATGTCCTATCGCTTCCCTAACTTTTGATAGGGGGTGATCGGCGCACTAAATTGTTCTTCGCGCGATGGTTTTTCGTATATGGGCGATGAGAACCGACCAACCCAGAGATTTTTCCACAAACGCGTCACCGCCTGCTTCTACGGCCTCTTGGCGGAAGCGCGGCGTGTTGTGGATACTGAGAAAGATAATGATCGGTGCGTGAAAGGAATTTTTGAGCGCACGGGCTACCGCGAAGCCATCCAGGAACGGCAAGGCGATGTCCAAAATGACAACATCGGGTTCAAGGTTCGTGGCATACTGAATGGCACTCACCCCGTCGTTCGTCGTTCCAACCACCACGAAATCTGAGGTGTCTTCCAATGCCCAGCGTAAAGCCTCACACACTGCCGGATTGTCGTCGACCAGGAGAACCTTTACGGGATTCGATTTCATGAAACTTCAGAGTATCAAAGTCTCATCATCGCGAACAGTTACTTTCGTCAGGGGGACCGACTGACGAAAGTAATAGGCAAGGGGGATACCCTGCTCTCCCACACTCAAACCAAGCCATTACTGACTGCGTAAAGTGCTGCCTGGGTGCGGTCTGCCATTTCCAGTTTCGATAGAATGGCACTGACATATCCCTTCACCGTGCCGACAGTCAATGCAAGTTGCACCGCGATCTCCTTGTTGCTATGCCCCGTAGCCAGCAACCGAAGAACGTCTTTTTCCCGTTCGGTGAGGATCGCGAACGGTGAAGGTGGCGCAGGGGATGTGACCTGGTGCATGAGATATTGTTGCACCACGGGATGCAGCGTTGGTTTCCCTTCGAATGCCGACCGAATCGCGTTGATGAGGTCGTTCTTGAGTACATCTTTGAGGAGGTAGCCCGTCGCGCCTGCCTGGATCGCATCGCGTACCCGATCCCCTTCCACAAAACTGGTCAGGATAATCACTTTGCTTCCCACACCTGCAGCGCGCAAACGGCGTGTCGCCTCAATGCCGTCCATATCGGGCATGATCAAGTCCATCAGGATCACATCCGGTTGCAAGTCGGCGGCGATCGCCACCGCTTCCGCACCATGTCGCGCCTGCCCGACAACGTCGATTTCCTGGGTGGCTTCCGATAACAATAAATAAAGTCCTTCGCGGACGATCTCATGGTCGTCTGCGATCAGGACGCGGATCGGCGCATTCATGGATAAACTCCTTTGTGAGCACTCGTTGGCAGGATGACTTCCACCTGGGTCCCCTTTCCCAATTCCGAGGTAACGGTGCACGTTCCCCTGAACACCTCGGCACGCTCCCGCATCGTGGTGAGCCCCATTCCATTTCCCGGTTCCGGACTTGTGCGGATCGTGCTATCGGTACGAAAGCCGACGCCATCGTCCCTGATTGTCAGGCGTGTCACCTGATCGACTGTGCAAAGGCGAACATCGATTGTTTGCGCCTGAGAGTGCTTGGCAGCATTGCTCAACGCTTCTTGCGTGATGCGAAAAAGGGTTTCCTCTTGTTCGATTGGCGACTTCTGGTATCCGGAAGCGTCCACAACCACTTTCCGCCCGTCACGTGAGCCGTCTAAACCCAGCGCGGTCAGGGCGGCGGGCAGTCCATCTTTCCGGACACGGTGGATCGTGAGAATCCCCGATGCGGGAGCCGCTGCCCCTGCGACCGGGCGAAGTTCCTGCAAAAGATCACGCATCTCCGCGAGTGCCGACTGGCTCAGTTCCATCAAGCGTTGCACGCGCAGTTCGCCCTCAGCCGGATCGCGTTGCCATGCGGAGCCCAGCGTCTGCGCGATCAACGTCATGCTGAACAGCAGTTGAGTTACCGAGTCGTGCAACTCACGAGCAAGACGTTGCCGCTCCTCCAGGACTGCTACCTGTTGCCCCCGGTCATATACCAGGGTCTGCTGACGACGACCGTCAATCGCCGTGGATAGTTGCGCGGCTGTCGCTTGATACCGTTGCAGGTCTTCCTCCTGCCACGCATACGATTTGGGTGAGCTCACAACGACAACTCCGATACATTGTCCACGCACCATTAGCGGGACTAGCGCCAGCGATTCTTCCTCGAAAATTTCCGCGAGGAAGCGTAACGCGGTAGCGCAACGCGGGTCGTTCGTTTTATCCGAAATCGTCACCGTTTGACCGGAGTCCAAACCGGATGCACTCCCGTCAGAGGCAAACGGGAGCGTCCTCCCTTGTCCCTTAATGCCCTTTCGCTCCGTCCATTTCCCTTGAACAACAGCCGAAGTCCGTTGCCCCTGATGATTCGTTTCATACAGCAACACGTTGCAGGCGAACCGCCCCCGCATCGCAACCTGTTCAAGGTATGCATAAACGACTTCCTCTACGTCCATCGCCGTACTGAGTCGTCTGCTCAGCGAATAGAGCAGTTGCGTTTCCTCTAATAGAGCCTGCTTCCCTTTGAAAAGCCGGGCGTTCTCGATTGCAACGGCGAGTTGGTCGGCAACAATTCGCAGGATGGCGGCGTCCTCCTCCGAAAACGAACTTCCACTCTCCACATTCAGCACGCCGAATATCTGGTCTGAAAGAAGAATCGGGACTACCAATTCGGCATTGATCCCGACCGCTCCCGGGGTCGGCATATGACGCGGATCGGCGGAAACATCGTTCACCAGAATCGTTTGCCTTGCGCGTGCCGCTGCTCCCATCAGTCCGCTCGAAAGTGGGAGACGGTACTCCCCGCGCATGAACTCCTTGTATTGACCGCCAAAATGACGTAACACCATGAGATCGGGATCGGTTGAATCTATCAAAGGAATGGCGACATTCGGATACCCGAGCAGTTCGTGAATCGCATCGGCGGTGTTTTGTATCAAGTCATCCAAACGAAGATTCGCCGTGATGATGCTTCCGATGCGAGCGATCAGTGCGAATCGCTCCGTACGGCGTTGTTCGCGGGCGTAGCGACGGGCGTTCTCGATCGCAATCGCCGCATGACGGGCAAACTGAGATAATATTTCCACGGACCGTTCGTCGAAACGGTGCGGGGGGCGCGCCCCGATTCCGAAGAACCCGGTCATTTTGCCGTGCCAGAAAATCGGAAGCCCGACAACCGTGTTTTCTACCAGATCGAGCTGTGTGGGGTGCTCCACTTCGCCATACCGCTCCAGCAAAACCACCTCTCGAGTCAGCAAGACCTTGCCCGCTAAACCGATGCCGGGGCGTATCACCGCGCCAAGTTCGCTGTCTGGCATTTGATATACCGCCTCTGTGCGCCCCACCATCCGATCCTCGTCAATGAGACCGATAGTGCCGTTGTCCGCGCCGATCAGCTCACAGGCGTAGCGCACAATGTTCGTGAGAAGGGGGTGCAATTCCAACTCACGGCTGATGGATTCGATGACGGCGCGGAGGCTCTCCTGCTGTCGAAGAATCGTTTCCAGGTTTTCTGTATTGGCGGTATTCACTTCGTTTGAACAACACTCCCCTCTCTTGTTTTCTTTTTTTTGAGTGTTTTCCTGCCCCCAGAGTTACCTGCCCTCCTCCCGACAAATTTTCCGGGTATGCATTGCGGAACGACTTATTCAGGAGGCGTAAATGACGAGTCCGCGAGCCGCATCAGCTCACTCGCTAAATCGTTCGCCGCATTCGGAGTAGATAATTTTCGTGCGGCGTTGCCCATCGCCTCTAATTTTGTGCGGTCGGAAAGTTGCGCTCTTACGGACCGTAGAAGCGTTTTGCCACCACAGTCTGCTTGTATGAGAATACTCGCGGCACCGGCGTGAACCAGCCGTTGCGCGTTCTTCATTTGTTCGTCGCCGGATGCCGGTTGCAGTGGCACGAAGATCGCCGGTTTGCCCAGAGCGCACACTTCGGTGACAGTCCCGGCACCGCTACGCCCTACAATCAGATCAACGAGCGCGAAAAGATCGCCGATCTCGCCTGTTTCTACGAACGGAGTCACATAGTAACGTTTTTTCTTGTCGTCGGGCAATTGGGCTTTGGCTATCGCCAGGCGGTCGAGGTCCTGCTCGGTGCCTTCCGGTTGCTTGCCGCACTGATGGACGATCCGGCAAAAATCGAGTAGTTCCGTGAGAGCTTCTTCAACAGCGCGGTTAATGATTCGCGAGCCCTGTGCTCCGCCGGTCACATACACGCAGGGCAGATCGGAATCCAAACCGTAGCGTTGAATTGCCCGGTGCCTATCACCTCCGAAGATCGCGGCGCGAACCGGATTACCGGTCACAACCGCTTTTTTCCGCAAATTAGGGGGCAATTCATTGAGCGAATCGGCGAACGAAAGCGCGATCCGTTTCGCGAACCGACCGGCGATTTTATTCGCCAAGCCCACCGTTACCGTTTGTTCATGAATTAGCACCGGAACGCCGGACAACCCGGCCGCGATTACCGGTGGGACGGAAACGTAGCCGCCCGTCGCGAGAACTACATCTGGCTTGAAGGTTCGCACCGCTGCGAACGATTCGCCGACCCCGACCGGAACCCGGAGGGCATCCCGTAAGTTCGCCATGGTGAGCAGTCCGAGTACGCCTTTACTGGACCGACGTAGTTTTCCGGTGGACACCGAGGCGAACGTCAGCCCAGCTTCTCGGGCTAATTTCGCTTCGATCCCCGCTTCGCTCCCCAGATACAAAAACTCCGGCGCAAATGTTGCGTCCGGAGTTTCCGCCCAACCACGCAGGGTTTGCACCACGGCGAGCGCGGGCGATACATGACCGCCCGTACCCCCGCCGGTGACCAGAATGCGAACCGATTTCAATTAACCAGCCAATTCTGCGGATCGCGCCGTATTCTCCCAGGAGAATGCCGGGTTGCCGAAGTGACCGTTTCGCGCTGTATCGCGGTAGATCGGTCGGCGCAGGTCGAGAAGATCAATGATGCCCTTCGGAGTAAGATCGAACTTCGCTTGCAGGCGTTTGCTGATTTCCAGGTCCGCCACGGTCCCGGTACCGAACGTATCCACGCGTACCGAGACGGGCTGTGCGACGCCGATGGCGTAGGCAAGTTGAATCTCGCACTTTTTCGCCAGTCCCGCAGCAACGACCAGCTTGGCGAGATAACGCGCCACATATGCCGCCGAACGGTCTACCTTCGTCGGGTCCTTGCCGGAAAACGCGCCGCCGCCGTGTCGAGCAAAGCCGCCATACGTGTCTACGATGATCTTGCGCCCGGTTAAACCCGTATCGCCTTGCGGACCGCCGATCACGAAGATGCCTGTCGGGTTGACGTGCTTGATGATGTTTCCCGTCACCAGTTGCGGAAATTCGGCTAAAACCGGGGCGAAAATATGCTCGTCCACAATCGACTTAACATCGGCGAGTGTCAGTTTCGGGGAATGCTGGGTGGATAGCACCAGTGTGTCAATGTGCGACGGGGTGCCGTCGGGGTTGTAGGCGATGGTGACTTGCGATTTAGCGTCCGGCCGCAGTCCTAATTCGGGGTTTTCACGGCGCAACTGTGCCTGAATCCTGGTCAATCGGTGCGCGATAGTAATCGGAAGTGGCATCAACTCCGGGGTCTCGTCACAGGCGAAGCCGAACATCATACCCTGGTCGCCCGCGCCGCCGGTGTCAACACCCGCCGCAATATCCGGGGACTGTTTTTGCACCGCGATTGTGACGCCCGTCGTCCGTCCGTCGAATCCGATGTCGGTGCTGTCGTATCCGACTTCAAGAATCGTCTCGCGGACCACGTCAGCGATTTCGACGTAGGTTTCGGTCGTCAGTTCACCCGCGATAACAGCAAGACCGCGCGTGAGAAGTGTTTCGATGGCGACGC
>JACMIS010000933.1 GCA_014381035.1 Armatimonadota bacterium | reverse complement strand
TCTGGTGCGAGGATGCTTATGTGGACGACCGCACTGTAGACGTTCATATACGCTGGCTACGTGAGTAGATCGAGACGACCCCGGGAAAACAGCAATATCTCCTCACGGTGCGCGGCATCGGGTACAAGTTCGTCGGTTCCTGAGGTACAAAATATCCGCTATGCCAACCCTGCGCGACGAACCCGATACCCCGCCCGCGACCCCTGGCACAGTTGCGCCGCCCCGATCCATCACCGTCGTCGCCGATGCTTTGTTTGAAGCGGTGCTCGGTATGGACGAAGGAGGACGGATCGTCAGCGTGAACGCCGCCGCATGCGAACTGTTCGGGGTCACTTCCTACCCGCCGCCGCCGGGCGAAATGATCGGGCAGACACTTCTGGAAGCCACACACGTCCGTGCTTTATCCGACCTGTTTGACGCCGCGATGACCGCGCACGAGCCCCGTGACACGGAACTACGACTCGTCGGCGGACGTGAGCGGCAGGTACGCGCCCGTGTCACCCCGGTTCGCGATTCCCTCGGTGGCGGCGCGACGTTAGCCCTGATGGACCAGACCGAAATCTACCGCCTGCGCACCGTCCGCACGGATTTCGTTTCCAACGTGTCGCACGAACTCCGCACCCCGCTCGCTTCGATTCGGGCGATGGCGGAAACGTTATTGGATGGGGCGTTGCACGATCCGGAAGCCGGACCGCGCTTTCTCGAAACCATCATCCGCGAAGCCGACCGGCTGGTTTCTCTTTCGACCGACCTCCTGGAACTCTCGAAAGCGGAGGCGGGCAAGCCCGAACCGATCCGCTTCGATTTATCGCAACTCCTGTCTGATGTCGGGGCGCGGGTCGCCGCGCACGCCGAGCGACGCGGTCTTCATCTGACGATCCAGCCGACCCTGCTCTCCGGTCCGGTGCCGGTGGAAGCCGACCGTAGCCAGATGGATCAGGTCGTTTTCAATTTAGTGGATAACGCGATAAAATATACGCCACGGGGTGGGAGTGTTGTCGCGAATGTGGAAGTCAGTGAAAGTAACGGTGCCAAAGAAGCGGTGCTAACGGTGGCGGATACGGGAATCGGCATCCTATCGCAGGATCTGCCTCGCATCTTCGAGCGGTTCTGGAGAGCCGACCGCGCCCGCCGCTTTCAAAAAACAGAAGGAAACGGTAGCGGTGCTGGGGGAACAGGACTGGGGTTGAGCATCGTAAAGCACATTGTTGAAGCGCATGGCGGCACCGTCAGCGTCGAAAGCGAGCTCGGACAAGGCACCCGGTTCACCGTTACTCTCCCATTGCCGGAATGAATAAGTGGTCAGTGACTGGACTATCCCGACAAGCCACTCGCCCTACAGACTCTAATCATTAACCACTTATCACTAATCCAACATGCAACCTACTAACCAATTCACCGATCAACTCGCCAACATTGACCCTGTTTTCATCGTCGGCGTCGTTGTCGCGCTTACCCTGATCCGTGCCGCCCTCGCCAAAATGAAGGACCCCTGGGCACGGACCATCAGCGAAACGTGCGATACCGTGAACTTCGTCCTCATACTGGCGTTTCTGCTCATCCGTCCGTTTATCGCGCAGGCGTTCTTTATCCCGTCCGAAAGCATGGAATCCACACTTCTAGTCAAGGACCGCCTGATTGTGGATAAATTTTCATACCGCCTCCATGAGCCGAATCGCAACGATGTTCTGGTTTTCGAGGCTCCCCTTGCGGCGACCGAAGGCGGCGAGCCGAACGTAGACTATATCAAGCGACTGATCGGTGTTCCCGGTGACACGATTCAGGTTAAGGGGGCGCAGGTGATTGTAGACGGGGAAACGATTGACGCCCGCGCGCTCGGCTCGATTGACACGCATTCTTATCTGCGCGAACGGATGGGACTTTACCCCGACACGGCGGTGAAACTTTTCCCCGATTACGTTCTGGTGGAAGGGAAGCGTAAAGTCACTAAAGAAGATCTGGCGCAAGTTCTCGGTTTCCCCGGCTCGAAGATCCAGATCATTCCCGGACAGGTCTACCTGAATGGAAAAGCGTTGAACGAGCCATTCACGAACGAAGATCCGGGCTACAATTATCCGGAAGACACGGACCAACCGCTGAAACTGGGCAAGGATGAACTATTCATGATGGGGGACAACCGTAATCACAGCAAGGACTCGCATATCTGGGGACCACTGAAGCGCGAACGCGTCGTCGGTCACGCCGTTGTGTTATTCTGGCCCCCGAACCGCATGGGGAAGATACGATAACCGAAATCGGGAATTCTCTCAATCTCGTTCCCCGAGGCGCGGTAAAATAAAGTCATGCAAACCACTCTGCAAAACGACGCCGAAGATACCGCGCCGCGCCCTAAGATTGACCCGGCGGATGCACTGACCGTCGTGCCGCGCCTGCTGGCAGGGTTCTTTTTAGGCGGTCTCGCGATCATGTATGTTGTCGCCCAAAACTGGACTATGGTGGCGTTTCTCGGCATCGCTTCTGGTCTGTTGCTGTATTGGGGCTTCCGCCTGATAAACAAGATGCGCCGCGAGAACGCCGACTATATCGCCTATCGCGCCGCCGAGGAAGCCGCGACAAAGGCGATGCGAAAGGCGAATCGCTAACATGATCGGTTCGCTCCAACGGCAGAATCCGAACCGCAAGCCGGTCGAACCGGGCGACCCGCGCTTGATCGCAACCTACCGCTTCCAGTTCTGGGTCTATGCGGTCCGGCATGTATTAGGCTCCCTTTTCTTCGGTTTCCTGACCTGGCAGGCGTTTACGCTATATGCAACGCCCATCGGGTATGCCTTGGCACTTTTCGGTCTGGTATATACCGGTTTCGTGGTGATGAATTTGCGTAAACTGTTCGGGGCCTGGAAGCGAAACGAAGCGGTACGCCGCGAAAAAGACGCGATGGCATCGAAATCGTGAAAGGACTGACGCGGCTATGCAAGTGATTACTGCCCTGCTCGTGGATGAAGTGCGAAAACACCCGGAAGGCGGCGTGGACCTACTCGGCTTATTCGAGGATATTTATCTGGACGAAGTGCCGGTAAAGCTGGAATCCATCAGCATGTATGTAGACCTCGCGCTGGAACCCGCCGACAAAGGCGTGGCGCACACAGTGGAGTTCAGTCTGGTCGCGCCGGATGGCAAGACCCACGGCGAGGCGACCAAGATCCGATTCTCCGTTCCGCCGCACGTGGAATTTCCCCGCGACTCGGCGCAACTCGACCTCGTTTTGTTCGAGCAAACATTCATGACGTTCGGAACCCACCATGTCGAGATCCGCCGGGGGGACCAATTGCTGCGCCGCGTCCCGCTCCACGTTAGCGCGAAAACCGACCTGGGGGCGATACCGGGGGCGCAATCGGAGTTTGATAGCGCGTCGGTATAATCTCTCACCCACGATTCCATTTGCCCATCACGGAACGGATATGCTGGGATAGTTGCCCTTTTTTATCCAGTGCCGCGAGATCATCGAGCATCGGGCGTTTGAAGCTGTTGTCCCGCGCCCGAATCGCTTTGTAGAGGAGCAGGGAGGCGCGAACTGCCGCGACTTTGTCCGCCAACTTATCCTTCGCCTGCTTGGGATTCATCAAGTCATACTGAACAGCACCGGCGACATAATATCCCAGAAGGGCGGTGTCTCTCGGCGTGTCGCCAACATTAACCAACCCTTGAACAATGTCAATAGTGACAACGTCCGACTTTTCCGCGAAATCCACCACCAGTGCCATATCACTGGATGGCTTCTCGACGGGCACTTTGAGCAACCGGGTGATAGCCGATTTCACCTTCGCCTCGCTGGGCATTTGAGCGTGGGCGTTCCCCAAAAATGCCAGAATTGTCGTTGACGCGGCGAGTAGCATCATCTTTAATTTCATGCTGTAAGATTCACCTTTTTTCACCCTTGTCCTTTGTTGAAATTGTCGCGTAAAACCGACGCGAAACAACAATGGTTCATACGGTACAATGGAGTTGCCGTAATCTCATGCTTTCTCCGCTTGCCCTTCTCTGGCTCCTGCCCATCGGTGGCGCGATCACGCTTCTGTATCTGCTCAAACAAAAGCGGGAGAACGTGCGCATTCCGTCGCTGATGCTCTGGGAACAGGTGCTTTCACCCGTCGCGTCCGCGTCCCCGTTTCAAAAACTTCGCACAGACCCGCTTCTGCTCCTGCAACTCCTTGCCGCTCTGCTGTTCTGCCTTGCGCTGGCAAGACCATTCATCTGGAGCGACTCGGTCGGGGGGCGAACCATCGCGTTGGTGATTGATGCTTCCGCTTCCATGAATGCGACCGACGTTCCAGGCGGGCGATTCGAATCGGCAATCGGCGAAGCACGACAAATCATCGAAAAGAAATCGCCAAGTGACAGCATCGCGCTGGTACTTGCCGGAACCCGTCCCGTCGTCCTGTCCGCACTTTCCGCCGACAAAAGGCGTCTCCTATCTGCCCTGCGCAAAGCCGCGCCGAGCGATGCCGGGAACGGTCCCCGCGAAGCCCTTCTCCTCGCCGGATCGCTCGTCGCTTCGCGACCCGATGCTCGTGTGACCCTTATTACTGATGGGGCGTTTTCCCGGCAGGATGAATTATCGCTGGGTGGGGCGAGCCTATCCGCCGTCACGGTCGGGAAGGGGAGCGCGAATGTCGGGATCACCGCGTTCGATGTCCGCGAGGAAGCCGATGCGGCGGGAACGCAAGCGTTCGTCACGGTGCAGAACGCCGACGCGAAACCACACACCGTCCCGCTTGCGTTGCGCTCGGGCGACAAGTTGATCGAAGCGCGGGAGATAAAGCTTCCCGCCGGGGAAACCCGTTCGCTGGTCATCCCGCTCGCCAATACCGATATTCCACCAACCGCCGATTTCCTATCCGCCCGCATCGAATCGGGCGACGAACTCCTTGCCGATAACGAAGCGTCCGCTGCGTTGCCGAGTCGCAGGGCGATCCGGGTGTTATTAGTCGCCGGAAACGACGACCCCTTTTTGGAACGGGCGTTGTCGCTCGCGCCCCGCGTCACGGTGCAACGGGTCTCCCCGTCGGCGTTTGCGCCGAAGAGTGTTTCTACCCACGATCTGGTCGTCTGGAATAGTGAGAACACACCGCCCGCAAAACTGCCCGCCGGTCGGTACCTTTTCTTCGGTGCGATACCGACCGGCGATATTGCACCCGTTACGTCCGGCGGTGCCAACATCGAATCGCCGCCGATTCTGGACTGGGATCGCGCTTCGCCATTACTGCGGTTCACCGATCTATCCGGCGTCCGCGTGCGTTTGGCGCGTAAGGTGACACCGGCACCCTGGGCATCGGTCGTCGTGGAAAGCAAGACCGCACCGCTGGTCGTCCTCGGGGAGCGTTCTGGAAGCGGTGTTGCCGGGCGGGGCGAAACACGCGTCGCCTATGTGGCGTTCCGCCCGACACAAAGCGATTTTCCGCTTCGCGTCGCGTTCCCCGTTTTCATATCGAACGCCGTCGCCTATCTCGCCGGACGCACCGACGCGGATCAAGCCCGCGTTCTGCGCCCCGGTGACACGGTTCCGATTCCCGCAGGCGGGAGCATAACCAGGAGCGACGGCAAAAGCGAGTCGGTATCCGGAGGCACCTTCTCCGCCACCGACCGCGTCGGGATTTACACGATCACCCCGCCGAACGGTGCGAAAAGCCGGTTCGCCGTTTCTCTATTATCGGCGGGGGAGACGCAGATTGCGCCCGATACGTCACCGCAAATCACCGTCACCGACATCGCGAAAGAAGGCACCGATCCCACGAAGCCGCGCAAGTCGCCGCAAGAGGGGTGGGTCTACTTCGCCGCGCCCCTCCTTATTCTTCTTGCTTTTGAATGGTGGCTGTTTCATCGCCGAAAACGATAATCGAAAGCGGCAAAACGCCGCAACAAAACTTCTCTTCACGTGTTTAATAAAATAGCAGGGCGCGGCGATACGGCTAAGGCGACGAGCGCAACCAAACACGGGTCTTGCTGGTCGTTATAGACGGGAGCACAATTCAGTCCTCCCTGATGAAGAAGGGACGGAGGGGGTTGGTCATGTTAAATTGTCCTTTGTGTGCGCTACCGCTGGCGGCGGTAGAGCGACAGGGTGTCGAAATTGACTACTGTCCGTCGTGCGGCGGTTTGTGG
>JACMIS010000932.1 GCA_014381035.1 Armatimonadota bacterium | reverse complement strand
ATTCGCGGGAAAACAGCAAGGGCTAACCCGGAAGGCAAAACGGGAACCCAGCACCGCAGGTGAGACCGATCCAACGTGTGGTTGGCGCCGTCCGCGAAGGACAAAGAAAAGAAATCAGTCTTTCAAGCCCGTCATCGCGACACTCTGGATGATGTTTCGTTGGAAGAAGAGGAAGGCTGCTATCACCGGAACTGTACAGAGAACGGCAGCGGCGAGCGTTAGACCGTACTCCGCGTAGTAGGACGTTTGGAACAGTGCGACACCGACCGGGAGCGTGTACTTGTCTACGGAATCCAGAAACACCAGCGGACCCAGGAAATCGTTCCAGGAACCGACAAACGTGAATATCGCCAGTGTTGCCAGGGGACCGCGTGATAGCGGAAGAACCACATGCCAGAAGATACCGAGTGGAGAGCATCCGTCCAGGATCGCCGCCTCCTCCAGGTCGCGTGGGATCGCCAGGAAAAACTGGTGGAGCATGAAAAAGCCGAACGCCCCGCCGCCTGCGGGAATAATCAGGGCGAGTGGACTGTCCAGCCAGCCCAGCTTGTTCAGGATCAGGTAGACCGGGACGAGCAGGAGTTGACCGGGCACCATCAGCGTCCCGATAATCAAGGGGAACAGCCAGCGTCGCCCCGCGATCTCCAAGCGTGCGAACGCATAGGCAGCGAGTGAACTTACCGTCACCACCAAAAGCGCGATGGAGGATGAAATAAAAACGCTGTTGCCGAACCAGCGGAAGATCGGTATCTCCTCGGCGTTCCCCAGGATCTCGCGGAAGTTCGCCGTGGTGATCTGCTTCGGGAGCACGCCGTTGAAATGAACAATCTCGGAGTCCGGTTTGAAGGCAGTAATGAGGATGAGAAATATCGGACCAATGAACAGTATCGCGCCGAAAGCAAGTAATATCTCCGCCCAGCGGAAAGTCTGGAGTGTTTTTGGCATTGGTTTCGTCATGATTCTTTCAGCACCCGGAACTGTATGGCGGAGAACGCGGCGATCACCAGAAAAAGTAGCCAACTCAGGGCGGATGCGTAGCCCATCCGGTAGTTGTTGAACGCCGTCTCGTAAATATATTGCACGAGGGTTCGGGTGCTCAGTTCCGGTCCGCCGCCCGTGATCATGTACACCTGACCGAAGACCTGGAACGCCCCGATCACGTTCAGCACCGTCACGAACAGGAAGACCGGGCGCAGGAGCGGCATCGTGATCCGCCAGAAACTCTGCCAGCCGTTCGCTCCGTCAATCGCGGCGGCTTCGTAATAGGATTGCGGGATGTTCTGCAAGCCGGACAGGAGCGCGACCATCGGACCGCCCACCGTCCACCAGAGAGTCATCAGCACCAGCGACGGCATCGCCCATTGGACATCGGTTATCCACGGGATTTTGACACCGAGCGGGGCTAAGTACGCGTTGAACAGCCCGAACTCGCTGTTGTAGAACCATCGCCAGACGATTCCTGCTACGGAGATGGTGATCACGGTCGGCAGGAAATAGGCGGCGCGGTAGAACGCCTGCCGGGAGCGGGGGATCGCGTTCAATCCGACCGCGAGTGTGAGTGCGAGCACCAGCGTCAGCGGGGTCGCCATCAGCACGAATTTCGCGGTCGCGGTGAGAGCCTGCCAGAAATAGGTGTCGCCGAACGCCTCCGTGAAGTTGTCGAATGCGACGAATCGCAGGGGGCGTGACGACAGCATGTCCCAGCGCACGACGCTCAGAACCAGTCCGTACAGGAGTGGCAGGATGATAAAAGTGCCGAAGAGCAACAGAAACGGTGCGGCGAATAGGTAGGCGGTGTAGTTGGATTTACGCCTCATTGCCGCTTGCCTCCCGCTCGATGATTCGATTGATCCGTGCTTCCGCGCCTTTCAAGGCGTCGGAAGGGGCGGCGCGACGGCGCAATGCCTGCTCGATGGCGAGACCGAACTCGGTTTGGAACTCGAAAATGAACGGCAGCCGGGGAAGATACTCGACATAGGGGATCTGTTTCGCGAACTCGGACTGCACCGACATTTCCCGGAAACGCGGCTCGTTTCGGAGCGTCTTGCGCACCGGGATCTGACCGCCCGCCGCCCAGTCCAGACTGTTGTCCGACAGGTATTTCACGAATCGCCACGTCGCCGAGAGTTCCGGTTCGCGCAGGTCGGAGCGCAGACACAGGTTGTGCGAGTCCGCCCAGACCGCTTGGTGGTCCGCTACCTGTGGCACGGGGGCACCGGCGAAATCCATGTCTTTTTGACGCTGAAGGTCCGCCAGCATATAGATACCCTCGAAAACGATTCCGACTTTGCCCTGCCGGAAACCGATCCAGGCGTCGAAGTTTTGCGGCTCCGGCGCGGTCTTTTGACGATAGATGATGTCCACGCAGAACTGGAGGGCGGCAATATTCTCGTCGTTATGCAGGACGCAACGCGAAAGATCAGGCGTGAAAAACTCGCCGCCAAACTGCCGCATAAATGTATAGACGTTCGACTCCCAGTTGGTGAAAACGAAGCCCCATTGGTCCGGTTTTCCGCTCGTACCGGCTTTCGTCATCGCGGACATCGCGCGGAGAAACTCGGCGCGGTCGCGGGGTGGGGCAGGATTACCCTGTGCATCCGCGATTCCGGCATCGCGTAGCATTTCCCGGTTGTAGTACATCCCCATGGCGTGCACATCGAGCGGCAGTCCGTAGTGACGACCGTCCATTTCCACGCCGGACCAGACGTTCGCGTCCATGTCGCCGACGGGGATGCCGTTCGACCCCGCGACGAGGTCGTCGTTGTGGCGCAGAAAACCGGCGCGGGCGAAGCGGATCATGTTGCGGGTGTGGATCACGAACAGTTCGGGGGCGCGTCCGCCGAGACCGGCGACGAACAGTTTGTTGTAGCAGGTGCGCCAGTCCATGCGCTGCATCAGCACCTGAACGTCGGGGTTTTCGGCGTTGAAGCGTTTGATCATCTGGAGCATCGTGCGCCCGTCCGGTCCGGTAAATCCGTTCCAGAAGCGAATCACGGTCGGTTTACCGCGCCGCGGACCGCAACCGGTCGTGGCAAGCAGACTGGTCGCTACTACCAGCGTCGGTGCCGATAGTCGCGCGAAAAAAGTCCGACGGGAGACACGCGGCGTCGCGGTTTCCCCGATGTCGGCTATAAGGTGAGTTGTATGACGTTCCATGAGTAGGGCGGCAGTATCGCGGTGAATGACGACGGCTCCAGTACCGGCGATTTCGGCGCAAGGTGCGGGACGACAGTGTCGGGCGCGTCGGCAGTATTGACCGCGTTCAGGTCCGGGTGCGCCAGGAACCAGTGCTGCGCGTCCGTCGCCTTTCCGAACCCACGCAGATCGCAAGTAAGTTGTACCGGCTGACCATTCGGATCGCGGTTCACGGCGAACACCGTTACCGAACCGTCGCCCAGCACCGACGCGACAGTGACGACACTCACGCCGTTCCGCTCGGCGCAGTCATACGTCGGCGCGGCTACCACGGATTGCAGCGTCGTCCCGCGACCGAGTTGCGACGCGGCGGCGAACGGATGGAAGATCGTCTGCGCCCACACCCTTCCGTTCGGCTCGGTCATGATCGGGGCGATCACGTTCACGACTTGCGCGAGGCAACCGATTTTCACCCGGTCGGCGTTGTTCATCAACGTGATCAGCATCCCGCCGATCAGCAGGGCGTCCTCCATGCTGTACACCTGTTCGAGTTGTCGCCGCCCCACGGTCCAGCGCGGGTCGGTCTCGATCTGATCTTCCGTCTGGTTCCAGACGTTCCACTCGTCGAAGCAAAGATGAACCTTTTTGCGCGTCTTTTTCGCCGTCGCGACGGCGTCACACACCGCGACCGCACCCGCGATGAACTCGCCCATCTCGTCCGATTTCGCCAGATAACTCGGGGTATCGTTTTTCAGGTTGTCGTAATACGTATGTACGGAAAGGTAGTCGGTTTGCTCGTAGGCTTCGTGCAACGCTTCCCATTCCCACGTGCCGAATGTCGGCATCTTGCGTGTGGAGGAACCGCAGAGCACGGTTTCGATGGAAGGGTCCGTCCATTTCATGAGTTTAGCGGATTCTTTCGCGATGCGCCCGTATTCGACTGCGGTTTTCTGACCCTGTTGCCACGGACCGTCCATCTCGTTCCCCAGGCACCAGAGTTTTATATTGTGCGGAGTGGGATAGCCGTGACTGCTACGCAGATCGCTCCAATAGGTGCCGGACGGATGGTTGCAATATTCGACGAGGGACTGCGCCTCGACGGGACCGCGTGTCCCCAGGTTGACCGCCATCATCGGAACCGTATCCACCTGTTCGCACCACTTCATAAACTCATTCGTGCCGATGATGTTCGGTTCCAGTGCGCCCCAAGCAAGATCCAGACGTTTGGGTCGTGATTCGACGGGGCCGACGCCGTCTTCCCAGCGATACCCGGAGACGAAATTCCCGCCGGGATAACGCATGATCGGCATACGGAGTTTACGTACCATTTCGATCACATCCTGACGGAACCCTGATTGGTCTGCCGTCGGATGCCCCGGTTCGAAAATACCGGTGTAGATATGTCGCCCGAGATGTTCGACAAAGCCACCGAAAAGACGCGGGTCGACCTCTCCAACGATGAAATCCTTATCGAGAATTAACGTTGCTTTGTGCATAACGAAGATTTTACTTTCTTAAAAAGTGATTGATAATTTTTATATCCGACATCTTTGTAAGACTTACGGTGATCATTCATCCGGTGGAGACGGATCAACCACAAATACTATAGTGGTACCAATTGGTACTGTCAATGCAGCAGGGAATTATTTTGCGTCATTTTGGACGGCTTTTTAAACCGTGGAGGTGGTCCGATACTGCCTATGTTTTATCCTGAAAAATAATAACGCGAATTATATTGACATGACCAATTGGTACCGATAGTGTAGTATTGGTTCGCGATGCAGGGAATCATCTACGGATGCATGCTTGTTCTACGAAGACAGATCCGGATCATCTGCAACAATATCTTTCAAGCGACCGAGGGCACAGGACCTCTGTGTTCTCGGGTCGCTTGGTAACGAACGCATCCTGAATACCTGCGCCGTATGGAATAGAAAGGACGAGTTGTGCCTCTTTTATCAAAACAAAGGTGGTTTGTGGCATTCTCCTCGGGTGTTTGTCTTATGTTAGCCAGCTTAAATGCCGGATGTAGCCCGCAAAAAGCTGCGAGCCGTCAAGTAACGCCATCTGGGAATGATACTCAAACGGCTGCCAGCAGTGCCGCACCAGTCGTATCCGGCGATGCGCGCACCAAAGGGCAGATTCCCAACTACACCGGACCGAACTCACCCTATGGTAACTCGGAGGCGGCGGCTCAGTATCGAGCCGCCGAGAAACGCTCCCCGTAAATTACCCCACATTATCACTGACTGCTGTAGTCGAACAATCGATGGAGAAGATACAATGACCCGAACCTTTTTGGTACACGCGTCGCGCCGCAACGCTGCGTTCACACTGATCGAACTGTTGGTAGTTATAGCTATCATTGCCTTACTCACTGCGATCCTATTTCCTGTGTTCGCTCAGGCGCGTGAAAAAGCGCGTCAAACATCGTGCCTTTCCAACGCACGTCAGCTGGCTCAGGCTTCCGCGATGTTTGCGCAAGATCATGACGAATACCTACCCAAGCCGTGGTTCAACAACGAACCGAACCCCGGTTACCCGAATGCCTGGGGCTATCAATTCCCGATGTGGGGATGGGACTATGTTCTGGTCGGCTACACCAAGAGCAAGGATATTTTCCGATGTCCCTCGGATGTCGAGGCGACACTACGCGGTACCTGGAACGACGGCGATGCCGTGCTTCCTGACAAGCCGGATGCCGATAACATCCCCAGCTCCTTCCGATATAACATGAGCAACCTGCCCAACGGTCCCTGGCTGGCTCTCAATCTGGCAGATCTGGATAAACCGAGCGAGGCGATTCTTCTCGCCGAAGGCACGTCCGGTGTCAATGGCGGAAACTGGCACCATATGGGAACCAATGACCCGGCGAAAGAAGGCTATGTCTGTATTGATTACACGAACAACATCGCTTTCGACCGCCACGTCGGCAAAGTCGCCGGGCGCGGTCCGGCTGGCTGGCAGAATGCCGCCCCGGAGTCGCTGAACACCAACCAAAAGGGCGAGCGTAACAAGGCACTCGCGAACTATATCTTCGCCGATGGACATGCCAAAGCGATGCCATGGGCATCCACCTGGAAACGAATCGGGCCGGATGTGGACGGAAGCGACGGGAAGAAACACATGCCCACGATGTGGCGCCAAAACTTCAAGACCGAGGACCCGTTCTTCGCCAACGAACCCTGCAACGCTGTGGATAACGATCCGCGCCTCTAAAAGGCGGCTTTGATCCCAAACGGTTTCGTTGTTCGTTAGCCAGTGTGCCAGAATCATGGGAGCTAAGCGAATAACGAAACCGTCCGGATAGAAGGCAGGAAGACAGCGATAGCCCTGTGCTATCCAGAGGCATAAAGAAAATAATTCCGACATTGTCTTTAAATCATTGACAATACCAATTGGTACCAATACAGTATATTTATTGGGATAATGAAGTCACCGAAATCTAACTTCCACCGCAATGACAGACAGTGAGTCCTACGATGATTGTGGCGGGTACAAAAGCAAAGGAGTTTTTGAATGAGTATACGAAACACCGTTGAACGCCGAAATGGGTTCACCTTGATTGAGCTTTTAGTGGTGATTGCCATTATCGCGATTCTCGCTGCGATCCTTTTCCCGGTATTTTCTCAGGCGAGAGAGAAGGCACGGGCAACGTCCTGTCTTTCCAATCTCAAGCAAATGGGACTCGGATTGATCATGTATTCGCAGGACTTCGATGAGGCAATGCCGCCCGCCTGGATCGGTTATTCGGAGGATCCGAGTAAGTCTGTCGGTTTTCCGGGGACGGCACGCTGGCAGGATGTTGTCCAGCCCTATGTGAAGAACACCCAGATCTTTACCTGCCCCGACAGTGACACAAAATTCGTCCCGGTCCCCGCTGGAAAGATCGTCAACGACATTGATCCGGCAACAGGGCAACCCTACGTGGCTGAAAATGGCGGATATGCAATGAATGTGTCTTACTTTGCGGATCTTGTCGCACATCCACCGACTCCCGTTCCGGATACGGCATGGGCGGGCAATGGGAGTCGCACTCTGGCAGATATTCCCGATCCGGCAGGCACTGTGTATGTCATGGATTTCAAAAACGGATGGGGGTCGTTCCAGTGTGTTTGGGCAGGGGGCAAAGGAAGCTGGTGGGAGCAACCAACGGTCGACAACAATGCCAATCCGCCGACGCTGGGCGTCGGCGGGTGGTTAGTCGCGCTTCACCAACGCCGCTTGAACGTTTCATTCTGTGACGGACATGTGAAATCCGTAGACATGGGGTTCCTGACCCAACGGGCTCGTTCCGGTCCCACCGTGGAGAACGGAGTCGGCGACTACTGCCACTGGACAATCGAGGACGACTGTAACTAAGTTCTGATGCTCCCGGATATCCCGCTGTTTTCACAGAATGATACAGGACAGGGGAAGGCTAAATGAGAAAACATAACTCGCTGGTGCTTTGCTGTATTGTCGCTTCAAGTTCCGTTGGGATAAGCGGGTGCACGAATTCGATATCCACCCCGTCTGGGGGCGCGTCAAGTGTCACGCCCGCGCGAATCGAACAAGGGAGGAAGTTTATTGCTACCTTAGAGAAGCTGCCTCCCGGTGAAAGGCAAGCATACGCGGCAAAGAATCAAGCCATCGTACAGAGTTTGACAACGACCGGGGACCCACAACTGATGACGCAGTTTACAACCCTAATGCGGGAACCGGGGAAACGCTAATCCCGACATAGGAGTAATATAAGAACGGCACCCCGCTACTATTTTCGGTAGCGGGGTGTCGGTGTTTATCGGAAGACACAATGCTGCGCTTTTGTATCAGTATGTCCCGGTCAGATCGAATGCCTTCTCACTCACCGTCTTCTTCACGGACGAGGTGCGGATCTTTTCCTGAAGCAGTCCGTAGAACTTCTCCTCGTCGGTCGGAACTGCCGCCCAATCGTCCGTCCATGCGGACAAGAGCATCGCATTGGCGAGTTGCACCCCGTTGATACCCTCGCTACCCTGCGCCAGTAGTGGTTTGCCTTCCTGTATCGCGGCTACCCAGCCGCGCGTGATCGCCCGGTGTTCGTTCCCGTCGTAGTTGCCGCTGACCGGGATCTCGCATCGCCACGTTTCCGGTTGTGCGAAACCGTTCGGACTGGTGCGCAGAAACTCGCTCACGGACTCTTTGGTACGCCAGAACGTGATGCTGTTCCCTTCCATCCGCAGCCGACCCCGGTCGCCGGAGATTTCCAGCCAGTTCGCGCCGGGAGCCTCGCCGGTAGTCGTGATGAAGGTCCCAGTCGCGCCGTTCGCGTATTCTACATATGCGGTCACATCGTCTTCCACCTCGATATTATGGTGACGACCGAATCCGCAGAAGGCGCGTACCCGCGTCGGCATCCCGCAGAACCATTGCCACAGGTCCAGATTATGCGGGCACTGGTTCACCAGAACGCCGCCACCTTCGCCCGCCCAGGTTGCACGCCAGCCGCCCGAATCATAGTACGATTGCGTGCGGAACCAGTTCGTGATCATGTATTGCGTGCGCCGGATCTCGCCGAGTTCGCCCGAAGCGATCACATCGCGCACTTTCTGGTGGACCGGGCGTGTCCGCTGATTGAACATGATCCCGAAAACACGGTCCGATTTCGCCGCGACTTCGTTCATCTCACGCACCTGCTTGACATACACCCCGGCGGGTTTCTCGACCAGAATGTGCAAGCCGAGATTCAGCGCGGCGATGGCGAGCGGGGGATGGTAGTAGTGCGGCGCGGCAATGATCACCGCGTCCACCGCACCGGATGTCATCATTGCCTCCGCACTGTCGAAACGCTGGACCGATTCCGGGAGGGACTTCGCTGCCCAATCCAGTGCGGACGCGCTGCTATCCGCGACTGCCGCGAGCGTCGCTCCGGCGATTTCTCCCGCCGCGAGGTATCCGCAGTGCCCGCGCCCCATGTTACCGACCCCGATAACACCGATGCGTACTGTGCTACTCATAATTACATTTCTCCAATGCGTGTTCAAACGAATTACCCGTCTATTTTCGTGCTCCCGCCGTTAGATTCCTTCTGAACGACGAGCCATTCGCGCACTTCGGGAAATGATTCGCGCAGTTCACCGATACCATTTTCGCCGACGACCAGTAACGCAGTGGAAACAGCGTCCGCGATGGCGGCAGAACCGGGGACTAGCACGGCGACAAGCCGCGACTGCGTGACGGGCTGTTTCGTACGCGGGTCAAGGATGTGTGTGGCGCGTTCGTAGTTCCCGGAGACCCCCAGCGAATCACCGTCCCGCAACGTCCAGACGGCGACCGGTGTCGGCTGACCTTCCGGCGAAGCGATAGCGACCCGCCAGTTATCCCCTCCCGGTTCATTCCCGAGTGCGACGACCGAGGAGGTCCCGCCGTGCAACAAGGCATGGTGTACGCCTACTTCCTGCAAAACGTCCCGAGCCCGGTCCAAGGCGTACCCTTTACCCATCGCTCCCGCGTCGAACCGGACGCCGGGGCGCGACGTGGCAACGGACTGTTCCCGCCAATCCACCACGAAATCCTCGCCGGGATTTATCGTCACCGCGTCCGCATCGCCGAGCGTCGGATCGAACGCGGCGTTCGTGAGTGCGGAGATTGTCATCGCAAGGTGCAGGAAAATAGCGAGACGGGGCTGAAGATCGAACGTTCCCGATGTGTCCCGCAACCGCTGGTTGAGTTGATACAGGGTGGCGTCCGGACGGTACGCCGATAACAGTGTTTCGACTTCGGCGATTTCGCGCAGGGCTTCCTCACCCGCCGCGTACAGATCAGCGTCACCCCGGTCGGCGTCCCAGAGCACAATTTCAAAGCGGGTCCGCATCGCGAAGGAAGCGACTCGGACCGGGGTGATAGTTGCCATAATCGTATCCTGAAAATAAAAGAAGACAGGCGCACGGGAAATCCCTGTCCGCCGGTAACAAAGCGTGCCGAACCGACGTATTTTGCGGTATTCTATCGTTACCTTTTGCCCTGTGTTCCGCGAGGAGGAATAATCTATGCTCGACTTTCTAAACGGTCCCGTTCGTAGCGCGATGGATAACCATGCGACGTGCGGCGTCGGTGTGCCTTCGAATGGCATCTTTGGCGGCGATGACGGTCAATCGTTGCTCTTGTTTCTCCTCGCAATAGCGACTCTGCTCGCGCTCTCCATCCACGAATTCGGTCACGCATGGATGGCGGATAAACTCGGCGATCCCGGTCCGCGTAAAGCCGGTCGCGTCACGCTCGCGCCGTGGGCGCACCTCGACCCGCTGGGAACGCTTCTCATCGTTGCCACCACCCTGATCGGCTTTCCGATCGGTTGGGGCAAGCCCGTCAAGACCGACCCCGAAACATACAAAGTGGATCGCAAACTCGGCGTCGCGCTCGTCGCGCTTGCCGGTCCGGTGATGAATCTATTTGCCGCGTTCGTGCTGGCGGTGCCGGGACGGTTTCTGCTCGGCGTTCTGCAAGGCGACGCTTACCCGCCGTCGTGGGAGTTTGCTCTTGCCATTACATTCCTGATCAATATCATGGTGATGGTGGTTTCCCTTTCGCTGTTCGTATTCAACCTGCTTCCGATCTACCCGCTCGACGGTTCGCATGTGCTGGCGAACCTGCTCCCGAATGACATTGCGGTCGTCTATGTTCGGATCATGAAGCGATACGGCATCTATCTCTTCCTCGGCCTGCTCATGTCCGGCGTCCTGAACGACATTGTCGGACCGGTCGTGATCGGTCTGTTCCGTTTCCTGTTGGGGGTGTAAGACAAGGTGTCTTCGCTACCCGATACACGCCTGGAATGGGTCATGGCGATCATGACCCTGGTGTCGCTACTCGCCTCGATAACCATACACGAGTTCGCGCACGCGAAGACCGCCGACTATCTGGGGGACGACACGCCCCGCAGTCAGGGGCGTATCAGTCTGAACCCGGTCGCGCACCTTGACCCGATAGGCACCATCGGCATCTTCATGTTGACACTGTTCGGGTATGGCTTCGGCTGGGGCAAACCGGTGATTACCAACCCGGTCAACTACAACAAGTCCTCAATGCGTGTCGGACGCTTCTGGGTGACGGCGGCGGGTCCCCTTTCGAATCTGGTGATTGCGCTGATCTGCGCCGTGTTTATCCGTTTTCACGCGCTTGATTTCGATCCCGAGTTCACGCTCCGCTGGGTGGCAATCACGATGCAGGTCAATATCGGGCTGATGTTCTTCAACCTGATCCCCGTGCCGCCCTTGGACGGTTCGAAACTGATTTTCCCCCTGATGAGCAACCGTATGGCGGACGATTTAGAGCGTCAGTACCAAATCTGGGGAATCCTTCCGCTCGCGGTACTGCTCGTTCTGGGTTTGCCTCAGATCATCCTCAGACCGATCATCGGCTGGTTTTCGGCGTTTCTTCTTGGCTAAGAGTACCAATTCCGTTCTATCAAGCCCCGTGTTGTTCGTGGCAATTCATTGCCACGAACAATTCTGAATACCCCTGATCCTATCAGAAAGAATCGGTATAAATCCCGCCGTTTGTGATAAAACAGGAATCATGAGTACGACCCCAGCGAAAAAACGGCTTCTCTCGGGGATGCAACCGACCGGAGCCGGGAAACTTCATTTAGGCAACTACGAAGGCGCGCTCAAAGCGTGGGTGAGCCTGCAAGACGAGTACGAGATGTTCTGCTTCGTCGCCGATTGGCACGCGCTGACGACGCTGGCGACGAGCGGTCAGAGCATTATCGCCGACGCCCGCGAGATCGCACTCGATTATCTTTCGGCGGGACTCGACCCCGAAAAATGCGCGATCTTCCTGCAGTCCGAAGTGCCGCAGCACGCCGAACTGTTTCTACTCCTCAGTATGCTGACCCCGGTGACCTGGCTGGAACGCGTCCCGACGTACAAGGAAAAGCGTGCACTAATGGAGGACCGCGAGGGGGGGGAAGCGGGAGTTTCCTACGGCTTGCTCGGCTATCCGGTCTTGCAGGCGGCGGACATTCTGGTGTACCGCGCTCACGCCGTCCCGGTGGGGAAGGATCAAGCCGCACACCTCGAACTGTCGCGCGAGATCGCCCGGCGATTCAATCACACGTACCATACGGACTTCTTCCCCGAACCGCAAGCGGTCATCAGCGAGATGACCGGGACGCTGATTGGTCTGGATGGGCGTAAGATGAGCAAGTCCTATGACAACGCCATCTACCTCACCGACACGGCGGACGACGTCAACGCAAAACTCAAAAAAGCGTTCACAACACCGACGCGCCTGCGAATGACCGATCCCGGCGTTCCCGAGGGTTGCTCAGTGTGTCAGTTGCGCCGCGTCTATGACCCGAGCGGTTATCAGACGCAGTGGGAAGAGTGCCGCGCGGCGACGCGGGGGTGCGTGCAATCGAAGAAAGAAACGGCGGAGATTCTGAACGCCGCATTGGAACCGCTTCGCGAACGGCGCAAGATATATGCTGACGACCCGGCACAGTTAGACCGAATCCTGAAACAGGGCGCGGAAAAGGCACGTGACACTGCCGAAGAAACGCTACGAGAAGTGCGTAAGATGATGAAATTGGTGCCTTAATGAGTTGGGGATGCAATGTCTCCGACGATATGCTTCGACAAACGAAAGGCGCGTCTCTTGAGAGACGCGCCTTTCGTTTTTTCGTTTATAGCGATAATACTATGCCGTGACCAAACCATTCGTCTTGGCGGACGATGCGAAGGAATCCTGCACTTTGTCTTTTGCTTCCGTCAGTTGTGTTTGAACAGTGCCTTTGACATCCGCAAACTGATCCTTAGCTACATCCATCGCTTCGCCTGCGACGCTCTGGACCTTCCCGAGAAGATCCTGTGCCTGCTGACCGGCTTGATCGGCTAATTGGTCACGGTAGGTACCCATCAGCTTGTTTTCCGGTTCCGTCGCTGGGAGTGCGAGACCGATCACGGTTCCGACGAGAAGAGCGATAGCTCCTGCGGCAAGCGGGTTATCCGTGACGAAATCCTGCGCCGCATATGTCGCCTTTCGGGCGTTGCTCTGCACCGCATGACCGAGTTCGGTCGCCTTCGTCGTTACAAGCGCGGTCGCGTCGCCCGCTTTATCCTGGACCGTGTGGGCAAGATCCGAGGCTTTCGCTTGCAGATCATGCGCGGTATCGCCGATTTTCGCCTTCGCGCTTTCGACCGTATCCCCGATCTTTGCTTTCGCTCCGTCTACGGCGTCTCCGATCTTCTCACCGGTCTCGCTTAGTTTTTGTCCGGCTTGGTCTATTGCCGACTTCACACCAGTCGTATTCGGCGCAGTCGCGTAATTGTTTGTGCCAGCATCGGTCGTATACGCCCCGTAAGACGCACCCCGCGCGACGCCATAGCCGGAATCGCCGTAGGTGTCGGATGTGTGACCGTTATAAGCGGTACCGGTCGTGAGCGGGTGAGTCGATTGTTTTTGTTGCTTTATAATGGCATCCACAAGGAGCCATCCCAAACCGACGCCAACAAGGGCGGCGGGAATCGGGTTTTCTTTTATCGTATCCATCAATACATCTCCTACTTGTTTTGACTGCGCTCCGATGGAACGCGACTGCGCACCGTAACTGGCGTACGCCGGATAGGAACTATCCGACTCACTCTTGCCACTGTGCGTCAGGTCATGAATTTTGTCTTTCGCGTTGCCGGTGAGTTCCGACACCTTCTCACCCAGCGAATGTGCAGCACCGGTCACCGAAGCGACGACATTGTGGGCAATGTCGCTCGCGCCATGGGCGATGTCGGATACTTTATCCATCACCGCATCCTTGACTTCGGTCACTTTTTCCGCGACAGCTTCCGAGGCGGCTTCCTTCGCATCCTCGACCAGTCGCTTGGGAGACAACTGCTCCTTGATCGCGTTGATCGTCTCGCTCATTTCGGCGCGGGTGTGCTCGATATTCGCCTTGGTCGCTTCGATTTCCGGTGATGTCTCGACCACCGACTCCTCAAAAGTCGCCGGAGGAAAAACATCAGTGCCGGGTCGCTCTAAAGTTGTTGTTTCGCCCATTGTGCATCCTCCTTCAAGGTGTCGATTGTGTTGTGCGGCGTCGGATCGATCTTTTTAAGTGCGTTCACACCGGACATCGCTAGCATACCGCCGCCGATCAGCGCGACCAGAGAAACCAGCAGTGCTGCGCCCCACACCGGCATGTTCGCCACTTCGACCAGAAGGGCAACAATCGCCGCGAACAGTACGAGAGCACCGGCGTAAGCGATGAAGCCACCCGCCGCTATCAACACGGCGTCTTTTCCGACCTTCGCCGCTTTCTGCGTCAACTCCGCTTTGGCAAGATTTACTTCCTGTCGGACGAGATTCGACGACTCACGCGTCAGATCGCTAAACAGCTCACCCAGCGATTTTTCCTCTTGTTGGGGAGCGTTTCTTGCCGTTGCGAACGACGATGCTCCCGGTTGCACTTCTACCGCCATAGTCACTCTCCTTAAATTACCGTTCCCTCAGTGCTGTCATACCCACGCGTCGTCGTTACCGCATAATCGGTGCTGTCTGTCCCGAACGACGTACCGGTGTCATAAGTGGTTTTACCCGTCTTATAAGTCGTCGTACCGGTGTATGCCGGTATTACCGGGGTGCTACCGAAGCTATTGCTACCCGACGTCACCGTCGAGGTGTTGTAATAACCTGTGCTACTGCGGTTCGACGATTTCAGGAAGCGGGCGAGTGCTATGCCGAGCAGGAACGCACCGCCAACAAACAGCTGTGGGTTTTGCTTCGCATAGGAAGTAACGTCCTCTGCCAACTCGTCCACACTCTTGCCCTGCAGATAACCGGCAAAATTCTCGATCTGACCGGCGAATCCGGTAACAGCACCCGCGATGGGGGCTTGCCCCTTCTCCTCAAGCGTGCTCGCGCTCTGGCGGATCGCATCCGTGATAGCGGTCAAGCCTTCGGTGGCTTTGTCTTTCTGCCCGCCGAGTTGCTCTTTTACCTTGTCGGTCGCTTGCGAGGTCAGTTCTCCGACTTTCACCTTCGCCTGCTCGGCGAGTTCGCTGACCTGGCTTTTGGCGGATTCCGTCGCGGACGACAAAGTGGTTTTGGCATCAGCAAAGGAATCCTTCGCGACATCGAGTGGCTTCTTATCGTCATTGATCGCGCCGGGAATCGCGTAGGTGTCACTGACCGTGGTGGTCGCATACGATAGCCCCGCGTCCGAATCCGAGTCTGTGTTACCCATGAAATTTGGACCCGCGGCGACTCCCGCACTCATATCGGAGTCCATGCCAATCTCCAGGTCCGAGCGTAGCGGGGTGCCCGTCAAGGTGTCCTCATCGGTGTTCAAAATGTCGGCGTCTGTCGTCGACGGCGGGGTCGTTGACTCCGTGCCTCCCGTCGTCCCATAAGAACTGCTTTGGTTCGAGAACGAATCCTTCTTGCGTTCCATAGTAATTTATCTCCTGCGGGCGTTTGCGGTGAATCCGTTGCCCGATTTGTGTTTTATTTCACCAAACTGTGAATACCCGGTACGCAGATTTTTAAACGTGTTCCGGTATTGTTATGCAATGCGTTATATCGGGATTGATCTTGCCTGGGGGAATCGTAACACAACGGCAGGTGTAGCCCTACAATCTGTTGGTTCGGGCGTCGAGTATTTGGCTCACGCCGACACACTGACCGATAACGACAGCGTCGCCGATTTCGTGGGAGCGTGCGACGATGGCGGGGGAGTCCTTGTTGCTGTGGACGCGCCGACACTCGTCCCGAACGATTCCGGGCGTCGTCCGTGCGAGGCGATACTTTCTCGCTGCATGCGTGCTCAGGAAGCCGGTCCGCATCCGGCGAACCGGACGCTCCTCGCCGACGAAAACGGCGATGTTCGGGGCGAGACACTGGTGGCATTGCTCTCCGACCGTTTCGGTATCGCTCACAGCCCGTGCCTTCTCGGCGATGCCCCCCGATTCGTTTTCGAGGTGTTCCCGCACCCGGCACACGTGGCATTGTTTCATTTGTCCAAAACTCTGAAGTATAAAAAGAAGTCGGGGCGAGACCGCGCTTTCCGCGATACCGAGTTTCGCCGATATGCCGGTCTTCTTGCCGGACTCGCCTCCGCCGAACCGTCGCTACTCCTGACACCTGAGTCGACACCCTGGCTATGGCAGGACCCCGCGAGTTCCGCTACCGAAATCGCGCTGAAACGACAGGAAGACTTACTGGACGCGCTCACCTGTGCGTATATTGCAGCGTACCATCATCGGTGGCAGGGCGAGAAATGTGTCGTGGTCGGCGATAGGGAAGCCGGCTATATCGTTACTCCGGCAACAGATGCGATGAAACGGTGTTTCCTCACACCGCTTGACGCGGTACAATAGAAGTCAGGAAAGGAACGGTTCCGCGTCTGTCACAATCGCTGCCTCCGGCGAGTTGTGCGAAATGCTACCGTTTTCACCGGAGAATGACCTTTGCATCCGCCGTGTTCTTTTTAGGATTTACACTTTTGATCTCGCTCGGCGTTTTCGCGCTGGGCTTGGTCCTTGCCGCGTCTGTGTTCGCCCTGATTGCCGCCGGGATGGATATCGCCCGTTTCGTTTCGCGCTGGACTCGCTTCGGTCGGATGATGTGGCGTGGGTTCGGCACTACCGGACGGCAGTTTGTGTTTTGTTGGGGGGGCTTTGCTCTTTGCGTCCTCTTAGGAACCGCTAATCTCGTTGCGCCACGTCCCGTTCTCGGCAACGATGCCCCCCTCGATGGTTTCGATCTGCTTGGCATCGCTCTCGCTTTCCCGGCGTTAGTACAAATCACAGATCGTCTGAGCCGTCGGCGTAGCACCCCGATCTAATTTCTAACTTTTCTTTGTTTTT
>JACMIS010000931.1 GCA_014381035.1 Armatimonadota bacterium | reverse complement strand
TTGCCGACAGTATAACTGAATTGCAAACAAAAGGCAAACTATTCATGCCGATTATTTCGGGGTTTTCACCCACCGGTAAAAGCCTTCGGCTGAGGACGCTCCGCGTCCGAGCGGGCATGGAGCGTTCGGCAATCCCGCGTGGCGTTTCGCCTTGCGCCTGTGCGGACGCGGAGCGTCCTCAGCCGAAGGCTTTTACCGGTGGGTGAAAACCCCCGTGGCTGCGGGATGGCTGACCGCGATACGTCCCATTTTTACACGAGTAGCATGTGATATAACGCCGCGAGAGTTTCCATCAAACTACGTCGTTCAGGAAAAACATACTTGCAAACCGGTTCCGGGCACAAGCCCCTTTATACGCATCTTTACTTTCAGGTCATCGTCGCTATCGCTATCGGGGTGATCTTCGGCGTTTTCTATCCGGCGCAAGCGACCGCGATGAAGCCGCTCGGGGATGGTTTCATCAAGCTGATCAAGATGGCGATTGCGCCGATCATTTTTACCACCGTCGTGGTCGGGATCGCCAAAGTCGGCGACATGAAAAAGGTCGGGCGGGTCGGTCTCAAGGCACTCATTTATTTTGAGGTAGTTTCCACCATCGCGCTGGTGATCGGGCTGGTCGTTGTCAATGTTGCGAAACCGGGCGCGGGCGTCAACGCCGACGTGAGTACACTCGACACCTCGGCTATCGCTACTTACACGGAGGGCGCGAAATCGCTCACTCCCGTGGAACTACTCCTGCACACGATCCCCGATTCGGTCGTGGGTGCGTTCGCGGCGGGCGAGATTTTGCCGGTGCTTTTCTTCTCGGTGCTGTTCGGTCTGGCACTCGCGTTATACGGCGAAAAAGGCAAGCCACTTGTGGACTCGCTCGACCACCTCTCGCACGTTCTCTTCACCATGATCGGGCTTATCATGCGCGTCGCGCCGGTCGGTGCGTTCGGCGCGATGGCGTTCACCATCGGCAAGTATGGTCTGGTCACGCTGCTGTCTCTGGGGAAATTGATGGCGTGCGTGTATGTCACCTGTTTCTTATTCGTGGTCGTCGTGCTCGGCATCATCGCGCGTCTTGCCGGTTTCAGCCTGTGGCGGTTCCTGCGCTATATCAAGGAAGAGATTTTGATCGTGCTCGGTACGTCGTCGTCCGAAACCGCCCTGCCGCGTATGATCGCCAAGCTGGAGAACTTAGGTTGTGCCAAACCGGTGGTCGGGCTGGTCATCCCGGCAGGCTACTCATTCAATCTGGACGGCACTTCGATCTACCTGACGATGGCGGTAGTTTTCATCGCGCAGGCGACCAACGTTCCGCTGAGTCTGAGTCAGCAGATCGGCATTCTCGGGGTGCTTCTGCTCACGTCGAAAGGGGCGGCGGCGGTGACCGGGGGCGGGTTTATCACGCTCGCCGCAACCCTCTCCACGGTCGGCACGGTCCCGGTGGCGGGGCTGGCGCTCCTGCTCGGCATAGACCGTTTCATGTCGGAAGCACGCGCGATCACGAACCTGATCGGGAACGGCGTCGCGACGGTCGTGGTGGCGAAGTGGGATGGTGCGCTGGACGTGGCGCGCATGAACGCGGTCCTGGGGCGGGAGACGGTAGCAGATTTAGAGGATACGTCGGAGGAGAGGTAAATTTCCCGGAAGCCCCCGCACCCAGAATTGGGTGCGGAGGGCTTCCGAACAACCCTTATAAGTCTACCGACCGCCCATGCCTGAGAGCGACACGCCCTCAATGAAATACCGCTGGGTGAAGAAGAACAGGACGATGATCGGCATCACTACCATCGTCGACGCCGCCATCATGAGGCCCGGTTCGCCGCCGTGCTGGGTCTGATAGAGTTGCAGCGCGTACGCGAGCGGCATCTTGTCCGGCGAAGACAGGTAGATCAGCGGTCCCTGGAAGTTGTTCCACGCGCCGAGGACGCCCATGATCGAGATCGCCGCCAATGCGGGCTTGACCAGCGGGAGCATGACGCGCCAGTAGATGCCGAACGGTCCGCAACCGTCAATCTTCGCCGCGTCTTCGAGTTCGCCGGGGATGCTCATGAAGAACTGCCGCAGGAGAAAGATGTTGAACGCCGAGCCGAAGAACGCCGGGACCCAGAGCGGGTTGAGCGTGTCGTACCAGCCGAGCGAGCGGAAGATCAGGAACTGCGGCATCATGGTCACCGCACCCGGAATCATCATCGTCGCGAGCAGGACGCCGAACCAGATCTCCTTGCCAGGCCAGTTCAGCCGCGCGAACGAGTACGCGACGACCGACGACGACAGCACGGTGCCGATCACGGTCATCAGTGTCAGAAACAGCGTGTTGCGCAAAAACACCAGCCCGTACTGCGTTTCGGCGGGCAGGAACGCCAGTGC
>JACMIS010000930.1 GCA_014381035.1 Armatimonadota bacterium | reverse complement strand
CTGTCACTTTCGGTGTTGCTGCCCTTGGAACCCTGCCGACACATGCCGGACTCGTCTGGACAGATGGTAGTGGACCTATTCAATTTGAAGCGTTTGATGCGCTTGGTGGATCACTCGGAATTATTGATGCTTCCCACGCGGACGGCTCATCTAGCGGGACAACTGCGGAAGACCGCTTCTATGGGGTAACAAACGCTGGCGGCATCAGTAGCATCACGATCAGGAATGGCGGTGGAATCGAAGCGGACCACGTTCAGTACGGTACATTGCAAGATGTCGTTACGGTTCCTGAAGCGGGGACACTCCCGTTGCTCGGTGGAGCACTCGGTCTTTGTGCAGGCGCGTTTGTCGTGCGCCGCCGCAAATCCGCGTAAACGTTTCTTGTCGCCGCCTTGCGTTTTTCGCTATACTTAGCGAAAGTAAACAGCAAGGCGGCGATTTTTATGGAACAGTATGTTGTCGGTGTGGATGTCGGAACCGGAAGCGCACGGGCGGGTGTCTTTTCGCTCAGCGGCGAGCGGCACGGGATGGCGACGCAAGCCATCAAGATGTGGCGTCCCAGACCCAATTATGCGGAGCAAAGTAGCACCGACATTTGGGAGGCGGTCGGTTTCGCCGTCCGCCAGGCGGTTCAGGAGTCCGGCGTCGCGCCGGAAGCGGTCACCGGCATCGGTTTCGACGCGACCTGTTCCCTCGTTGCTTTAGACGGTGAGAACAACCCGGCCACCATCTCCCCCGATGGCGATCCCGCGCAGAACATCATCGTCTGGATGGATCATCGGGCGACGGCGGAAGCGGACGAAATCAACGCGGGCGACTATGAAGCGTTGCGCTATGTCGGCGGGAAGTTTTCGCCCGAAATGGAACCGCCCAAACTCCTTTGGATAAAAAAACATCTTCCTGATACCTGGGCAAATACGGCAAAGTTTCTCGATCTCGCCGATTTCTTGACCTATAAAGCGTCCGGTCTGGATGTACGCTCTCTCTGCACCAATGTTTGTAAGTGGGGGTATCGAGGACTGGAAAACCGCTGGGACACGGCGTTCTACGACGCTATCGGCATCGGCGATGTACTGACACGAGGGCAAGTCGGCAGCGATATTCGCCCGCTCGGCGAGCGCATCGGCACGCTGACACCCGAGGCGGCGGCACATTTCGATTTGACGATCTCCTGCGCCGTTGCCGTCGGTATCATTGACGCGCACGCGGGCGGTCTGGGGCTCCTTGGCGCGGCGTGGGAGGGGGACAATGTAGACCCAGCGGCACTCGAAACCGTAATCGCGCTTATCGGTGGGACCTCGAACTGTCATATGGCGGCATCCCGCGAACCGAAGTTTATCGAGGGCGTCTGGGGACCGTATTTTGGGGCGATGGTGCCCGGTATGTGGCTCACGGAGGGCGGGCAATCAGCGGCGGGACAACTGATTGACCACGTGATCGAGGATTCGAGCGCGTTCGCCGATCTTGCCTATGTCGCCGAGGAGCGCGAAACCACTATCTACACGCTCCTGAATCAATGTGTCGAGCAACAACGGGTCGAAAAAAACCTTTCGCACGCGGCGTACCTGACGCGCCATCTGCATGTTCTGGATTACCACCTCGGCAACCGGTCGCCGCACGCCGATCCGCATGCACGTGGGGTCGTGGACGGATTGCCGCTTGATATATCGTCCGACTTCGACGCCAGACTGTATCTGGCAACAATACAGGCAATCGCTTACGGGACACGCGAAATCATCGAAACGTTGAACCACCACGGTTTCTCAATCAATCGCATCCTCGCGACGGGTGGGGGCACGAAAAACCCACTCTGGCTACAGGAACATGCCGACGTGACTGGTCTCCCGGTCGTACTCGGGCGTGAAACGGAGTCGGTTCTGCTTGGTGCCGCCATCCTCGGGGCGAATGCCTCCGGTGCGTTCCCCTCGGTGACGGAGGCGATGCGGGCAATGGGTAAGTCGGGTGCCACAATCGAACCTAACCCGGCGGTCCGCGCTTATCACGATGCGAAGTACGACGTGTATAAATCGCTCTACGCGATGCAACGCCAGCACCGGGCACTGATGGACGGTGTGAGTACGGAGTAACCAACAGGCATCCGGAAGAGACGGGGCATGGGATTGAAATCCACCGTTGTCAGGCACTGCGTGCCGGGTTAGCTTACCGATAGAGTGCGGTTCGCTGGTGTCCCGGTTGGCGAAGCCCCGGCACGCAGTGCCTGACAACGGTGGATTTCAATCCCACGTGCACCATGCCCCGTAAAATCAATACCCTCGAGCGTTGCGCTGTGTCTTGAATGCCATCACGGCGGCTTCCGGTTTTGCTTCCTCCGGGGCGTTTGGCGTGACGATGAAAGCGTCCTCGCTGGCACCTTCGGCAAGGTAGGCGAAGGCTAAATCTGTTTCCTGCTTCTTTCCATCCTTGTCGGTTGTTGTAATACGCACCGATACTTCCTCCAGAGGAACATTCCCGGAGTTATTTACCGTAACCGGAATCGTCCAGTGCGTGTCGTCCATTTTTCCCACCTTCGCAGTATTCACCCGCACAGTCACGCCGGGTTTCGCATTCGGACTATCCGGTCTTGTCGCCGTAAAAGCCCGATATGTTAGAAAGCCAAACAGGGCGACGACGACCAGAACCGACAGCCAGAACGTCACACGCTCGGGTATCGAATCCTGGCTTTCCTTCTCCTGCGGATCGTCTTCGTTTTCTGGTGATGTTTTCTCGTCAGCCATATCCTATACAATCAATCTTCCTGCCGCACCGCCGATTGCCGCCGGGAGTCCCAGCGAAACGGTCAGGGCAACCACGGTGAACGGAGATGCGGTGATCTCGACGCCATGAAAGAAACAAACGGCTACCAGAGAGACCGCCAGCGCGACAGCGTACGCGAGTACTGTCTCCCCGACCGGTGATTGCAAAATCCCGGAATCCTTTTGTCGGTTTTCGGAACCGGTGAAGTCGGCGACGAAAATCATGCCGTAGGAGAGCCCGAGCGAGAACGCCGCGATAGCGATCAAACCGAGCGGTGAGAGCCGTTGCGCTACCAGGGCGACTTCTTCCGTGGGCGCGATGCTTGCCGCGAAGACCAGCGATCCGGCAGCGGCGATCCCGATCTCGTGCAACGTTTTATGTCGGTTCTCGGCTTCCTGGGCACCCGGCTTTTCCTCGTCGGACGATTCGCGGTCCTGCTGTCCGCCGTCGAACTGGGTATTCGCCACACTGGCACCGATAGCGAGCGGAATCGCCTCCACCGCGATTCGGGACATGGCATCCGACAGCGGCGTACTGAGATCAATGGCACCGAGAAGAGCCATCAGCACCGCCGACAGCACCACACCGATAGCAATCGCTTCCAAAGCGTCCTGGATTGCCTCGACGAGTCCGTTGCCTTTGCGGAAACCGGAAAACAGATTGTAGCCGACGCAGACCGCGAAACCAAAGCAAAGGAGCAGTAAAATCTCCGTGGCGTTGAATGTCGTCGCGACCTGCCACATCTCCATCGTATATACGAGCGGGACGCCGATGATCGCCGCGCCGGCGACGCCGCGCATCAAGTCCCGTATCTCATCTTTCCACGTATGTTTGTCCGATGCCGCGTCATCCGTTTGCTGTGCGCTTGCCACAAATGTACTGTACCCGAACACCGGTCACCTGACACCTGCGCGGTACAATATGACATGACGAACGATTTGAACCGCACCCGCAGTGCGGCACTTTTTACCCGTGCGAACCAGGTGATCCCCGGCGGGGTGAACTCTCCCGTACGTGCGTTTCGCTCCGTGGGAGGAGACCCGCTTTTTATCGAGCGCGGCGAGGGCGCGTACCTCGTTGATGTGGACGGCAACCGGTATCTGGATCTGGTCGGTTCCTGGGGACCGCTGATCTTCGGTCACGCGGACCCGGTGATCTTGTCGGCTGTCAGCGAAGCAATGACACGCGGAACGACGTTCGGCGCGTCCACGGAGGCGGAGGTCCTCTTCGCCGAGGAGATACGCGACGCAGTCCCGAGCGTGGAGAAGGTGCGACTGGTGTCGTCAGGGACCGAGGCGGCGATGAGTTTTCTGCGTTTGGCGCGCGGCTTCACCGGCAAGAACAAAATCGTCAAGTTTGAAGGCTGTTATCACGGGCATAGCGACGGTCTACTCGCGAAAGCAGGAAGCGGTCTGGCAACGTTCGGTCTGCCGGACTCGGCGGGCGTCCCGGCAAGCGTCACGGCGGGAACACTGACCCTG
>JACMIS010000929.1 GCA_014381035.1 Armatimonadota bacterium | reverse complement strand
CCGTCAATTAAAACAACGGCGTCTACACCGCCTAATTCCGCGATCAGGTTCCGGTACGCCGTGGCAACGGGCTTCGCACCAGCTCTATCGAAACAGTAGATCGGGGTCGCCTCGTTGCGTTGCTCGTGAAACCACTGGCATAAATAACCCTCGGGAAAATAGCGGGTACTGCCTTCGGTCTCGTGCGTGATTTCTACCAGCGCAGGACCGATCCGTCTGCCATTCGTCGCGTAGATGTGCGTGAACGATAGATTGGCGAGGTGGACGGTTTTTCCCGCATTGCGCAACGCGAAGTACAGTGGCAAACCGGCGAAAATATCGTACCCACCGCCCGCCCCGGCGAGGAGGATCGTTTCGGCGTTCGCGAGGGCGTCGAAAAAGGGAAGGCGCGATAATTCCATGACTTATTGTACCGAAAACATAGATTGATGGCTTGCCGGAATCCTATCCTAGAACGCTACTGCGGCGCGGGAGACGGAATTGAACGGAGTTACTGGAGTGGAGCGAGCGGAGGGGAAGCGGTACAATAGGCGGTTATGTCCCTCCCCAACTCTGCTAATAGCTCCAGCATCCGTTCTGTGTCGCCTCGCGACCGGATTGCAGTTAGGACTCCCGAAGAGGCACGCCGTGACTCGGAGGAGCGACTTCGGGATTCGCGAGAGCGTATCGAGGTCGCGCTGTCCGCTGGCGAGATCGCTACGTGGACCTGGGACGTTGTGAATGACTGCATCGTGGCTGACGCGAACCTGGCACGCCTCTTCTCGGTTGATCCGCAAACGGCGGCCGGAGGTACGCTTGATTCGTACATGGCTACCATTCATCCCGATGATCGTGCGCGTGTTTTCGAGTCCATCAGCGGTGCCTTGTCCCATCGGAGCGATTACGAGGCAGAGTATCGTGTCGTGCTTCCAGACGGATCGGTACGCTGGCTGGTCGCACGCGGAAAGGTCGAGCGCGATTCGGGAGGTAAAACAATATCAATGCCGGGGGTTGCGGTAGACATCACCGCGAGGGTCGGGCGAGAACGGTTCCTGACAGAACTGGCGGAGCGTGCGCGGGCGTTGACCGACCCCGATGAAGTGATTGCGGATGCCGTGCGTTCGGTGGGGATGTATCTCGGTGTTGACCGTTGCGCCTTCGCGGATGTTGATACGGAGTCCGATACCATCACGGTCCACAGCGATTACCGCGTCGACGATACGGCGACGAGCATCGCCGGTGTGTATCAACTCTCCGCGTTCATTCCGTTCCTCAGTACCGATCTTTCGGCGGGGGACGCCGTGGTGATGGACGACGTGCGTGACGACACGTTGAAAGTGCCGCTCGAGTATGTTGCCAGGTGCGAAGCATTAGGTATCCGCGCTCATGTTGCCGTTCCTGTCATTCACGCTTCCCGCGTGGTTTCTGGCATCGGGGTCCAGAGCGCGACGCCGAGACACTGGAAGTCCGAGGAGGTGGCACTGCTCCAAACCATAGCGGAACGGACGTGGCTGACCGTCGAGGTCGCTCGTCAGCAACGCGCCTTGCGGCAGGAAGTGGAGCATGGTCGCGAACAGGGCGAATACCTGCGTCGTATCCTTGAGAGTAGCCCTGACTGTATCAAGACACTCGATCTCGACGGACACGTCCTGACGATGAACGAGGGTGGGCAGGCGGTCATGGAGGTGGAGGATTTCGGCGCGATTTGCGGGGTCGATTGGTTAACGTTCTGGGGAGGCGAAACTCAGGATGCCCTTCGGGTCGCGATAGAAACGGCGAAGGCGGGCGGGATGGGGCGGTTTCAAGGCCTTTGCCCCACCATGAAAGGTAGCCCACGTTGGTGGGATGTGGTGGTTGCCCCGATTCTCGGCGCGGATGGCAAACCCGAGCAATTGCTCGGCGTTTCGCGGGACATCACGGACCAAAAGGTGGCGGGAGAGCGCGAACGCGCCCGCCTCACAAACATCTTTATGCAAGCACCGGCGTTCATGGCGGCGCTTCGCGGACCAGAACACGTCTTCGAACTGGCGAACCTGCCGTACCGCCAACTCATCGGGCAGAGAGACATCATAGGTAAGTCTGTAGCAAGCGCGCTACCTGAGTTGGAAGAGCAGGGCTTTATAGGCTTGCTAGATCAGGTTTACCGCACAGGCGAGTCGTTTGTCGGCAGGGACAGGAGTATCCTGCTCCAGGTAAATCCCGCCGACCCGCTGGAGGAGCACTTCGTTGACTTTTCCTACCAGCCACTCTTCGGTGAGGACGGCATCGTGTCGGGCATCCTGGTCCATGGCGTCGATTTGACGGAACGGAAGCGTTTGGAGCAGGAGCGGGAAGGACTGCTCGCCGACGCACGCGCTAACGCAGAGCGAGAAAAACTGTTGAATCGGATCGGGGCGGCAGTGCGGACGACGCTGGAACCGCAAGACATCTTGCGAGCGGCGGTGTCCATTTTGGGGGAGGGACTTCGTGCGGATAGATGCTACTTCGTCCGCTACGATCAGACGCGTGACACCGCACGGGTTTTTCCCGAATGGCACCGCGCGGAAGCAAAACTGGAACCTCTCACGGGGCGCACTTTTCAAATGTCGACTTATTCGGTAGACCGGGACCCTGCGTACAAGGCGGGGAGCATGCATGTGGTGGATGATGTGGTTACATTTGCGCCCGAGGATGCTGCCCCACTCCTTGCACTGGACATCCGTTCCCTGGTGCGGGTTCCTATCGAGGTAGGCGACCAGATGACGGCTCTCGCGGTAGGGATGGCGTATGAGCCGCGCCACTGGACCGAGGACGAATTGCGTCTTATGGAGAACGTCGCGTCACTGGTGCGGTCCACGCTGGAGTCGGCTCACGTCCAGCAACGGGAACGAAATATCGCCAACCAGTTACAGGCGGCATTGCTCCCTCCCCCCCCACCTCATTTTGCCGGATTTTCGCTGGCATCCTTCTACCGGCCCGCACTCGCTGAGGCGGGTGTCGGTGGCGACTTTTTCGATGTTTTCGAAGTCGAGAAGGACTGCACCGCGCTGGTGGTCGCCGACCTGTCAGGCAAGGGGCTTGCCGCTGCAAGTCAGGTAGCCACAGTGAAAAACATGTTGCGTTACGCACTCTACTCGGGCGACACTGTTGCCGACGCGGTCACCGGACTCCATCGCGTCCTTGTCGAACACGAATTACTATCGGGGTTTGCGACTTTGTTCGTCGGGCTGTATGACCACGTGGAACAAACCGTTGATTATGTTAACTGCGGGCAGGAGCCAGGACTGGTTTGGCATGCGGCGACGGGTACTGTGGAGATATTAGCACCGACTGGTCCTATACTCGGCGGGTTCGAGTGGTCTGACAAATATTCTCAGAAGACGGTGAACCTTTTGCCTGGGGATGTGATCGCCCTCTTCACGGACGGGCTAACGGAGGTCGGTCCGTCCCGTAAAGAGTTGCTGGAAGTAGAGGGGGTAAGTGGCCTTCTACGTGCCTGTTGTGCGGATGCAACACAAACGAACACCCCGCAGTCGGTTGTGGATTGTCTGATCGCGGGGGTGGATGGCTATGCCCGTGGCGGAGTTCGCGATGACATAGCCTTGCTTGTCGGTGTCATACCGCCGGACACCTCGGAGAGTCGCGAAACAAACGAGTAGAGTGCCGGTTAGGGTGCTTCAGAAACCGCTTGATCGCTTGCCAAGACATGGCGTTTCGTTTATGCTGAAAATAGATAATTATGGAGACATTAGGAATAGGAATCGTCGGCGCGGGAAACATCGGTTCGCGCCATGCTCGCTTCTGGGCGCGAGTGCCAGGTGTTAGCGTTGTCGCTGTCGCCGACACGCATAATGGAGCCGCAGAGAACCTTGCCGGAGCCTATCCCGGCGCGATGGCATACGCCGATGCCACCGAACTCATTGCCGATCCACAGGTACAGGTCGTTCATGTGTGCGTACCCACGCACCTGCACAGGAACATCGCGATAGCGTCCGCGGACGCGGGCAAGCATGTTCTCTGTGAAAAGCCGATGGCGCTGACCCTCGCCGACTGCGACGCGATAACGGATGCCGCGATGAGAGCAAATGTGCGGCTATCGGTCGGGCATGTGACGCGCTTTTTTCCCGAGTACGCGCTGGCGAAACGGCACGTAGATGCTGGCGCGGTCGGGGTTCCGGCAATCGCGCGGACCCGCCGTGCGGGCGCGTTTCCTAAAACGGCGTGGTTCGCCGACATGGAGCAATCCGGCGGCGTGATCGCGGATTTGATCGTTCACGATCTCGATTGGTTGCAGTGGTGTTTCGGTCCGGTGGCACGCGTCTTCGCGCGGGTCGCCAAATCGCCCGGTTTCGAGTACGCGCTTCTTACCCTGCGCCATTCATCGGGTGTGATTTCTCATGCGGAAGGCGTTTGGGGGGAGCCGACTGGCTTCCACACGGCGTTCGAGATAGCCGGGAATGGGGGACTCCTCACGCACGATTCCCGCGCATCCCGCACTCTTGTCGCCGGAACTCGCTCTGGCACGGACAGCGTTGTTTCCGTAATGAATGCACCGCTCGCCCCAACGGATGATCCGTATTTCAAACAGGTGCAAGCGTTCGCCGATGCCGTGCGCGGTAAGACACCGGTCGCCATCGCACCAACCGAAGCTCGCGCCGCAGTGGCGGTCGCCCTCGCCGCATTAGAATCCGCCCGCACCGGAAACGCCGTGGAGATTTGAACTACCGCACCGCCCAGCCGCCGCCCGGGATTCGACCACAAAGGACACAAAGGCTTTTAAGAGCAGAAAGAGTTTGAAAGTTTTGCGCCCCGCTCGCTCAGACGTATCGCTTTACAAACTCGGCAAGCCCCGCTCTTAAAACCTTTGTGTCCTTTGTGGTCGAATCCCGGGCGGCGGCTGGGCGGTTAGCATCTGTAAAGGAATCGTATATGCTGAAAATTGGAATACTGAGCGCGGCACATATGCATGCCGATAGTTATGTCGCAGAAGTGAATGAACATCCCGGCGCGGAGTTGGTCGGGCTTTGGGACCTGGACGCGACCCGTTTGGCGGCGAAGGCGATGCAGTATGGCACGGCGGCATTCGGCAATAAAGAGGCGTTGCTATCCCTTTGCGACGCGGTTATCGTGTGCTCCGAAAACATCCATCACCGGGCATTGACCGAAGAGTCTGCGAAGGCGGGGAAATCAATCCTGTGCGAGAAGCCTTTGGCGACGACGCCGGACGACGCCCGGGCGATGATAGATGCCTGTACCGCCGCGAACGTGCCTCTTTTCACGGCGTTTCCGTGCCGATTTTCGCCCGCATTTCAAACACTCAAGGACACGGCGCATCGGGGCGACCTGGGCGATATCCTGGCGGTGCGCGGAACGAATCGCGGCAAGTGCCCCGGCGGTTGGTTTGTGGACCTCGCGTTGTCCGGGGGCGGAGCGGTAATGGATCATACGGTTCATGTCACCGATCTGCTCCGTGTCCTGTTGCAGTCGGAAGTGGTACGCGTTTTCTGCGAAGCCGATAACAAATTGCTGCCCGGCGATTTTGACGATACCGGTGTCGTGACGCTGGAGTTCGAGTCCGGCGCGTTCGCGACCATTGATTGCTCCTGGTCGCGCCCCCGGCAAACGTTCCCGACGTGGGGCGATGTCACGATGGCGGTACAGGGGACTAAGGCGAGTGTCGAAATGGATATGTTCGCGCAATCCGCCACGCTCTACAGCGAGTCATCGGCGAAAATAGGCTACGTCGGCTATGGATCGGGGATCGACACCGGGCTTGTCGCGGCGTTTGTCCATGCCGTAACCACCGGCGAAGTAGTGGGAATCGCTACCGGCGAGGACGGGTTACGGGCGGTAGAAGTCGTCACCGCCGCGTACGAGAGCATGCGAACGCATCAACCTGTTAGCGTCAAGCGGATATAATCCCCTCATGGAAGTCCGAAGTTTTCCCGAACCATTCGTCGCCAAATTAGGAGTCATTCTCGGACCCGATGGTTTGCGATCCTCGGATGCGCAGAAGACAGTATATGCGTCGGATGCCTACACGCTCGAAAAATCGCTCCCCGGTATCGTCGCGTTACCCCGTTCGACCGGGGAAGTGTCGGCGATTCTGCGGGCGTGCCACCAGTACCAGGTACCGGTAGTGCCGCGCGGTGCGGGAACCGGACTTGCGGGCGGCTCGACAGCGGGCGGTGACGCAGTCTTGCTCTGCCTTTCGCGTATGAACCGGATACTTTCCGTTGATCTGCCCAACCGACGACTGCGGGCAGAGGCGGGAGCGATCAATATCAATCTCACAAAAGCCGTCGCCAGCGAGGGCTACCAGTTCGCGCCGGACCCGTCGTCGCAGGGTGCCTCGACTATCGGCGGCAATATCGCCAACAACGCCGGGGGACCGCACACGCTGAAATACGGCGTCACCGTCAACCACATCCTCGCGGTGCAGATCGTTCTGCCGGATGGGGAAGTGGTGGAACTGTCCACCGACGATGCGGGCTACGATCTGGTCGGCCTGGTGACGGGTTCGGAAGGCACGCTTGCGATAGTGACGGAGGCGACCGTCAAACTGGTCAAAACACCGGACGCGGTACGGACACTGCTGGTGGTCTGCGACACGATTGATGACGCGACCGCGATGATTTCCGCGATCATCGCCGCCGGGATCCTTCCTGCCGCGCTGGAGATGATTGATAGGACGATTCTGCAAGCCGTGGAAGCCGCGTATAAACTCGGATTACCGACCGACGCGGAAGCGGTGCTCCTGATCGAAGTAGACGGCGCGGAAGCAGGGATTGACCGCCAGGCAGACAGGATCTCCGCGATCTGCCAGCGGTTAGGCGCGGTTCGCATCGAAGCCGCGAAAGACGCCGCCGACCGTGCCCGCCTCTGGACCGCCCGCAAAAAATCGGTGGGCACGCTCGGTCGCCTGACGCCGTCGCACTGTACGCAGGACGGGGTTGTCCCGCGCACGAAGTTGCCGCAGATCCTGCGCGAGATCGCCGCGATTGGCGCGAAGTACAAACTGCGTATCGCGAATGTCTTTCACGCGGGCGACGGTAACCTGCACCCGGTCGTGCTGTTCGACGAGCGCGATCCGGAAGAGGTGAAGCGGGTTATCGCGGCGGGGGGCGAGATTCTGCGTGCCTGCGTCAATGCGGGCGGGGCATTGACCGGAGAACACGGCATCGGCATCGAAAAACGGGATTTCCTGGATCTGATGTTTTCGCCCGATGATTTAGACGTGATGGCAAAGGTGCGCGGGGCGTTCAACCCGGACGGACTGCTGAATCCTGGCAAACTGTTGCCTTTCGGGGGCACCTGTTGCCCGCAACTGCATCAACCCGAGACGGAAGCGATGCTCCGCATGACGAAGACGCGTGGCGCGGCGGTATGATCGGATTTTAGAGAGCCCGATTAAAGCGAAACGGGTTCCGTTTCGCTGTAGCCGATCAGATTCTCGATCTTGTAATCGTTCTCCTGATGATCGCCGACATGACGCCATCGTGGGATCAACTCTTTGCCGTTTTCGTTCACCCAGACACTGTAGCATTGAAACCAGCGGTTATTCTGTATCCAGTTGGAGGGTATATCGAACGACCCTTCCGTTCTGCCGGGCTCCACTTCTACCCACCCGACGCCGGGGAAAAAGACTTCGCTCCAGGTGTGGATATTGGCGAAGTCTCGCCGGACTTTGTAAAGGCTCGCCTTGACGGGATTCGGTGTATGCAGGTTCAAACCGCTCACCGAACGCGTCTGTACGCCAAGATGGTCGCAAAATTCACGGAATAATTGTTGGTTATGCCCACAATGTCCTTTGCGGGCGGCTAACGTCGCATGGATGTTGTTTGGGGAGAAGGGGACGTTCGCGTCATAGCGCATGTTCCCGTCTATCCACTGACAAATAGCGGCTACCGCGTCCGATGGGGTGGCGCGATTTCGCGCGTCGGTCAATAGTTGGGTCACATCGGTTGGCAGCGGCTCCGATAGCGTTTTCTCCGGCTTATTGGTTTCCAGATCGGACCAGCTCGCTTTTGCCAGTAATTTGAAATCCGGTGCGCGTTTCGCGGAGCGTACTTTGTAGGAAGACTGGAACTCGATTGTCTGACCGGGAGAAAGATTCTCGTGCTCCCAGTAGAGATGGTGGGAGTCATACCGCGTGTTCCGCTCCATTTTTCCATCATCCGGACGAAAACGAACCCCCTGTGCTCCATGACCGTCCGTGGTCTCGCTCCAGGAGCGTTTCGTGGGGAGGGCGTGCCAGACCCGTACCCGCGTTACCTTCCGATCCTCAGGGATAGTCAACCGGGTCGTCATCGTAACCCAGTAGTTCCGGCGATAGCTTTCGACGATGGGAGAAGCCTCCTGCTCCTGGCGCGCAAGCACCGGTGACGTGGCAAGCAGAATACCGGGAGCAGTTAAGAGAAAAAATCTTCGGTTCATTCGTTTATGAATCCTGACTTTGCGGACATCGCACTATTCTTAAGGATTGATTTGAAACCGTTTTACACCTGAGTCATACGCAAAGTATACTCGGTTGCTGGCAGACGGTGCAAACGCGCGGCGCGTGAGTGAATGGGTTGCGCGCGCGCGCCCAAAAAAGAATTCATTCCGCGGAAACGAAACTACTGCCGACAACCGTAGTCATAAATATCGGAGCACGGTGGGGAGGCAAGGGGAATGTTACACGGGGAGTATGAAAAACTGCGGCAAGCGATCCAGATCGGTTTGCGGGCAGTCGGTCTGGATCGCACGGTGGAGACAGACGGACCGAACCGATTGGGCGGCTTTCGTCTGACGGATGGCGATCATTGTGTCGCGATTTCGCTCGTGCCACCACGGAAACGCGAAGACCGTGACGCCGGGCGGTGTTGGTGGGTGTCCGCGTGGATGCCGATCACGGACGGCTACGAGTCGCTTCTATCGCCGGAACTTATGCCGGTGCCGCATCGCCGCGAGGTGATGCTCAAAAACTCGCTCGCCTACGAGGACGCGGTGGTAGCGGCGGTCCAACTGTTCGCCGAACTGCGGATGCGCTCGGCATTCCTGAACGCGGTCAAGCCAATCGAGCCGGATATGACACGACCGGTGTTCCCGGCAACAGTGGTCGCGACAACTTCGCCCAATATATTCAGCACTGCGCCAAATCGCCCGGATCGCGAACCCGCCGAAACGAATCACCTGTGATGTTGTCCCGTCTCACGGCGCGGGGATAAGGAACGCCCAATGAGGTGTTGCCTTTTTTCTTGACAAATCCTGCTGACCTGATGTATAACATCTGTGATAAACCAAAGGCTTGGTTTATCATGTACCGCTGTAACCAAGCCTTTGGTAAGATTGCATCGAGAAGAACTGATTTTTCGGAAAGAGCCGTGAAAAAAGCACCGACGCTAAAAGATGTTGCCTCGCTTGCCGGGGTGAGTCCCTATACTGTATCCGCCGTGATCAACGGGGCGCGCTCCAACACGCAAGTATCGGAAGCGACTCGCAAGCGAATCTTCGCGTCTGCCGAGGAGGTGAACTATCATCCGAGTGCCGTTGCCCGAAGCCTTGCTTCCCGTAGGACCTACTGTCTCGGCGTTCAGTTCGGGATTTTGGAGCCGACTAAGGCAATCGGAAACGCCTACGCGACTGCTTTACTGCAGGGCATTATGGGAGAGGCGGAAAAGCACCGTTACAACGTCTTGCTTTTCACCGAGACATGGGTGGATGCCCGGAAATCCGCGCCTGCCTTCCGTGATCGGCGAACGGACGGCGTGATCCTGATCGCTCCGCTGACGGATACCGATATGTTGTCCGCGCTGTCCGCGTTGCCGCTCTCGCTGGTCGCCGTCTCGCCGGACCCCGCCGAGTGCCCGTCTCATGTGCCGTCCGTGGACGTGGACAATAGCTACGGTGTACACCTCGCCGTGCGACATCTCGTCGAGCAAGGACACACCCGGATCGCGCACATCACGGGAAATCCGAACGTCGCGAGTGTCATCGAGCGACGGCAAGCGTTTCTGGAAGCGGTGAAAAGTTCGGGCTTGCCGACTACGCCGGATGAGTACATTGTCACGGGGACGTACGACGCGGCGACGGTGTCGGAGATATTGCCGCCGTTGCTGGCATTACCGACCCCCCCGACCGCGATAGTCGCCGGGAACGACAACCTTGCGATGGCGATCATCGCGACCTGTCGGGCGTTGAACAGGCAAGTGCCGGGGGAGTTGTCCGTGATCGGTTTCGACGATACGCCCTCGGCGCGAGAGATAACTCCCGCGTTAACCACCATACGGCAACCGTTGGTTGAGATCGGTGCCGAGGCAGTTCGGCTTTTGTTGTCGGAGATAAGCGCGGAACGGGAGTCGGAAACCAGGGAAAACAGGGCGCATATGCCATGCCGATTACAACCGCAACTTATTTTGCGGGGATCTACCGCGCCGCTCTCTTGAATAGGGCAATATTACCAATAATACGCATGTGTTTATAACCCAGTCGACGCGCCGGGTGCCAGAATCTACAGCAGAAGGAATAGATTCTTCACCCGGATGTCATAAGACACGTAGAGAGGATATAGAGCATTGCGAGTAATATTGAAGCCGGTCGGAGTGATCTGTGTGGTGACCGCCTTTCTTTTGTTGACGTGGCTCGCAGTCAGGCAGTCATCCAAAGGGAAGGATGAGGGAGGCGCAACAATAGCGGCTAAGACGGTGGGGGCGGATAAAATCGCGCCTACTCCTGGGGCGGCAATCCTTAACGGCGGGTTTGAGGATAAATATGCGCCTGCGGTCCCGTTCTCTGCGGAGGGCAAAGTGACTGGTCTCATTGCCGAACCGTGGGCCGACGATTCGAGTTGGGCACCGGTGACGGTGAACTATTCGCAAGATAGCGAGAGACCACATGCGGGGAAATCCTGCCAGAAGGTCGAAGTCAGTGATGTAGCTGCCGGTAAAGATGCGCGTGTACAGTTCGTTCAGGAAATAAACCTTCCCGTGAACCAATTACACCGTGTCTCTTGCTGGATTCGGGCGGACCGGACAACCGAAATAGACATCGCGCTCCGCCAGAAACTGTGGCCGTATACCTACTACGGAGTAAACAAGGTGACAATCGGCAACAATTGGAAAAAAATAGAGGTTTCTGGTACGCCGAGCATTGGTGGCACGACATTTGTTATGCTTAAGATCAGCAAGCCAGTAACGTTCTGGGTGGACGACGCGCAAGTGACAAAATAAGAATATTCCGTTCTCTAAGGAAAAAGAGCAACACAGTCCCTGAGCCACCTCAAACACCAGTGGGTGGCGCAAATAGAAAGATCCTATGAACATACCAACATTGAAACGAACTCCCGTACAAAGCAAATCCGGTTTCACGCTGATCGAACTCCTCGTCGTGATAGCGATCATCGCGATCCTCGCCGCCATCCTTTTCCCTGTTTTCGCGCAAGCGCGGGAGAAGGCTCGTCAAGCATCTTGTCT
>JACMIS010000928.1 GCA_014381035.1 Armatimonadota bacterium | reverse complement strand
TCCGCGCCGCGCCCCGACGGTCACCGCCTCCGTGCGGCTGGTCGCGTTCAGTTTGCCTAATATTTGCGCGACGTGGAACTTGACTGTATGCAGGCTGATGCCGAGTTTGGTCCCGATCTGCTTATTCGGCAATCCTTCCGCCATCTGTTGCAGTACTTCGACCTCGCGCGGCGTCAGTGTTTCGCCGGGCAGGGAGTTAGGTGGTTGGATGGTTGGATAGTTGGATACCGATTTGTGGATAAGGTATGTCGCCAGAGAGCGATCTATCGTGATCAAGCCATCCGCGACCGCGCGGATCGCCGTGATGATCTGCGCCCCGTCCGCCTCCGAACGGAGCAGATACCCGAACCCCGGCAGACCGTCCGCCGACGCGAGATGGGGCAAGTCGCCTTCGGGACAGTCACCCAGTACTAATAACCCGACCTCCGACGAGCGTTTCGCGCTCGCCAATCCGGACAGGGTACGTGCGACCGCGCTACCCTCCTCACCCGTCGTATCGAGTAGGACCACATCGGGGCGGATATCAGCTAACAGCTGTGCCAATTCCGCTCCCGACTCTGCTTCCTCCAGGACAAGCACCGGCGAGCCGTCCGCACGAAGCAAGGCATGAAGCCCCGCCCGCACGGACGGATACGCGGCGACGATCACCACCGCCGGACCGGGATTTTCTTCTGTCATTTCCATGTTTTTTGTTTCAGCCACAAAGGGCACAAAGTTTGAGAATGACGCAAATGTAATTAAAGTTTTAAGCGCCGTTCGTTGATCGTGGCGGCTTTACTCAACCGATAAGCCTCAACTCAAAAAAATCTTTGCGTCCTTCTCAAACTTTGTGCCCTTTGTGGCTGAATCACGACTCCGTTCCGGCGACGGTAGCGGTGACGGTTGCCGTCGCGCCGCCGCGTAATGCGGTTATCGTGATCGTCTCCCCCGCGACCAAATGATGGCGGAGCGCGTCAACGTCCTCGACCGGGCTGCCATTGATCGCGAGCAGGGTATCGCCGAGGAACAATCCCGCCGTTTCCGCCGCGCTACCGGGTTGCACCGAAACAACCAGCAAGCCGCGTGTTTGCGGAATATTTTGCGACGTGCGCAGATTATCGGGAAGGGCGACCAATTGCGTTCGGACGCCTAAATAGCCGGGGCGTTTCGTGCCGTGCGCTTTCAGATATTCCGCGACCCGGAGCACGAGCGGCACGCCGAGCGCGACGCCCGCGCCACGTCCATACAGGCGGTTGAGCAATCCGATCATCGCACCGCCCGCCGCAACAAGCGCACCTCCGGAAAAACCGGGGTAGAGAGCCGCATCCGTGGAAACGATGTACTCGGCGTTGCCGTCGGTCTCGGTCTCCTGCACTTGCGACACTACCCCGAGCGTCGCGGTCAAACCCATTTCGCCGGGGCGGGCGACGGCGAGTGCGAGTTCCCCCGTGCGCGGCATTACGGTCGCGGTCGGTGCGGCGGCAAGGTCGGCTTCCACTTTAAGCAGAACAATGTCGGTATCCGCGTCCCGCCCGATCAGAGTCGCCGCGTGCCGTGTTCCATCCGCCGTAATAACGGAAACGTCGTCGCTTTCCACGGCGTGCGACGCGCCAACGATATAGCCGCCGCCGAGGGAGACGCCACTCGCGGTAAAACGTGTCCCGTCGTCCACGCGCACGATAAAAGGCGCGATAATCGCCGTGGCATGGGCGAGTTCCTCGGAAAGGCGGGCGAGAACGCCGGTGTCGGTTTGATTCGGTTGCATGGTCTGTTCCATAAATAAAGAACCTTTCGCCGCCGGTTCGGTTCCGGCGCAACGTGTTTTGTATTGAGGATAGGATAACGCGGCACCAGAGCACGGACATCGGTCGTTGGAGCAGGGCGGGGACCTGACCGGGTGGTTAGGGTGATTGGGTTGTTAGGGTTGACCGCCCAATCACCCAACAACCCAACGACCCAACAACTCAACCCGAACGGGTACAATCGCCTATGGAATCTTCTGAGACCGGCGACCTGCCCGACGCCCTGCGCGATGTGTCGCTCGATGTACTGCTGACGTATCGCAAGGTGGCGATGGCGGCAGTGTCGGTGTATCTGGCGTTGCCCGACGAATATGCGGACGCGATTTTACGGGACGCGATGGATGAGTATCACGCGAATGAGTTTAATGACCGGGAAATGCTCCGACGCAACGATTACGCCGCATACCTTTCGATGCTGTCGCGGGAAGCCATCGTCCGCTACGCAGGGACCGCCGCCGAGGGGTTGACCGCGCCGCCTGACTCGCCGCTCGCACAGAAGCGGGTGATGGGTGAAACCGGCGGACTCGGCATGACCGACGACATCAACGTGATTCTGCGCGTGCATGAGTTGTGGGCGTGCCTCGAAGCACCGGGCGGTGACGGCGCGTTCGGCGACGATGTAGACGGGCTACTCGGTTTCGTCAAGCGGCATACGTGTAATTACTACAACGCGTGCGCGTTCCATCTGGTGCGTGAGAAGTTGCTTCCGGTGGTCGTGGACGCGGCGGAACGCGGCTTTCGCGCGGAGGAAGCCGCACTCACGGCGCGAGAACTACGCGAGATGATAGACACGCGGGGTTTGTTGCCATGAGCAGTACTAACAGCGCGGAACGTCTCGTTCGTGCCTATCCGCCCGCCGTGCCCCAAACCGATACGGCGGCGTACTACCTGCCGTTCGTCGGCGGGCGCGACCTGGTGACGACGCCCGGCGAATCGGGTTCGGCGTCGCTACTCTCCGGGATCGTCGGTGACGCGCTCCCGTTCGCGGAGACGGGAGCCGCCCCGATTTATCTCGGCGACCTGGACGGTGTCGCCTGTCTTGCCTATCGCGCCGACGAACTCGCCGTCGCCGAAGCCGACGGCAAGGCGACCTCCGTGCGGAATCTTTTCGGCGTGCTTCCCGAAGCCGAATACACACTCGTCGGGTACGCACTCCATCTCCTCGGGTGGCAGGAGATCAGCCGGTTCTGTCCCAAGTGTGGCGGCGCGACGGAAGACACGCCGAACGCGTGGGCGAAAACCTGCACCGTTTGCGGCTACTGTGCCTACCCGGTCGTCTCCCCCGCTGTGCTGATGCTCGTGCATGATGGGGGCAATCGCATCCTGCTGTCGCACAAAGCGGGTTGGGGCGACCGATGGAGCATCTTAGCCGGGTTTGTCGAGCCGGGCGAAACGATGGAAGGGTGCGTGGCGCGGGAAACGCAGGAGGAAGTCGGCTTACGCGTGACCGACATCGTGTATCACGGCAGCCAACCCTGGCCCTACCCGCACCAACTGATGATCGGCTTCACTGCGCGTGCTGCCGATCCCGACGCCCCGCTGATCGTGGATGCGTTGGAATTAGACGGCGCGAAATGGTTCGACGCGGACGACTTGCCGCAACTGCCGGGAAAACTATCGCTCTCGCGACAACTCATCGACGATTGGTTACAAAATCAGCCAGTGCCAAGCACACGACGATAGATGCAGGCAAGCGGAAAATGAAAGAAAGTTTGTAATCCAGAAAAAATAATACAAGCAGCCGCACAAATTAATTGACAAGCAACCTTAGCACCTTTATATTATAAAGGTATAGAGAATGGTTCGGAACTCACGCAATTTTCTGAAAAAAGGAGTATTGTCGTTTATACGTGTTTCTTTTCGTGCGCTTCTTGTCGCGCCGCTACTGGTGCTTGCCGCCACCATCGCCCGTCCTACTTTCGCTGAATGGAGAATCCAATACCGCCAGGTGGACTGGTCGGGAAGTCAAGGGAACGGTGCCGGGTCATCCGGCGCGAACAATATTGACATTGCCGATTGGGATTACATCGGCTCCTCTATGTATACATCGGTTCCCGCCCCGGCTAAAACAGGCAAGGCAATCGCGAATGTCAAGTTCAAAGTGTACGCGATATGGACCGACCCCAATGCAGAATTCATAGAGTATGGCGCGGAGCCTACTTTGCCCCCAGACCGTATATTCGTTAAAGAAACATTCTCTGGTCATGCCAGTTATAACCCCTATGTCTTGTTTAGTACCAATAGTTATTCAACAGGTATCCAGACAGGTGGTTCGGTTTCCCTTGAGTTACCATTTGGCGAGGAGTGATCGGATGCGAACTCGAAAACCATACCCGGTAGCACCCGTGTCCGCGTCGTAGAAAATTCCGGTCGTAGTACGGAAGTATTAGTTGGTGAGTACGATCTGAAATCGACAGCGAAAGTGACCATCCCAGATAGGGAGCAACCCTGGTCGGATCAATTCTATTCCTCAGCGTATGCACAAAACATGTATATGGCTGTTTCTGCGGAGCGAGGTTTGACTATCGAGAATGAATTAGGCACAACGTATTATAAAGCGAATGAAGCAACAGTAGTGGGCTATACCCGAAAACCCAACAAACGTGAGCATGATGGTTCTAAAAAAGACGATACGGTGGCGGCGTATGGGAGTGGTGCATTCCCAACGTTCACGAAAGGTTTTATGGGCACAACGAAAGCCCATGCGAGATGGGTCGGTTCTCTTGATGATCTGACTTCTCCATATCGATATAGAGGCCATCTAGGTTTCGACTACTTGGGTTTGGACCCGGATTGGGAAACCACAGGGCGGGGGCAACTGGATCAGTTTTTTGGTTATCTACAGCATGACCTCAATTGTCACATTAGGGAGTATACTTTTGAACGTGTGGGCAAAGACGCCATGCCGATGAAATCGACATTCAAGGCGAAGGTGATCGATGTCGATGGGACGACTCACAAGGATGAGTACTCAATCATCTGGCATATGCCGCAGGAGAATCACGTACAGGTCAACGGGACCAGTGGATCATCCGCAGAGTTAACCGGGTTCGAGCAGATATCGGAAGGGGTCCGACCCACAGATGCTCGCCCAGGAACGAAGATTTACATCAAACTGAAGAACCCCAGCGCAACGGTCAAGGAAAACGGTGACCTAGCGGTCGGAATTACAGGTGTAGTTCTGGGTATAGGAGGATTAGCCGCAACGATCTATCTCCCGGCTGGGTATGGGTGGGTGCCGCCGCTAATGGCGGACGTTATCGGTCCCGCAATCGGCGTCGGCTGGGAATATTTTTCGCCCGCTCCCCTTCCTGATGAAGACTGTGACACGGATTTCGGAGTGTTTGAAAAAGCGGTTTCGGAGCAAAAGATTATCAACCGGTGTCTTAGAGATAATACTGATTTCCCCGACAATATTGAACTCCCCGGCGTGCCGCGTTTAGACCCCCCGGAGGATGCGGACATAATCAACAGTGGTAATATCTGGGAATGGTACAGAGGACAGCATGGTCCCTTTACAGTTTCCGCCACGAAGGCGGTCGGGAAGGTGAAGGTGACATACATTGCCGATGGGTATGGCGCGGACGGCTATATGGGAGACGTATTCCCAAACAAAACAATACCGCATACCCAGCATAAAGTCGTCACATTTACCAAGGGGAGATACTAATCATGCGAATTGCAACGGTGTTATTTTGTGTGTTTCTGTCGGTCTGTGCGGGCAAGACCGCCTGGGCGAACCGATTCGCCGGTGAATATGGCATACATAAGCCCGAGGAGTTCATTGCCCGGTTGGGTCGTGTGCCCTGGGAAGACAAGGCGGACGAACCGTTCCGGCAGATACGGGAGCGGCTTGATGCGCAATCTGCCGCAGGTAAGTTGACGGCTTCTCTCCTCGCGAGCTACAGAAAGATTGCGGAGGCATCTCCCAAAGATGCCACGGCGCAATACCGATGGGCTTACGCGCAGTACCTGATAGACGGGCGTTACAAGAGACCGGGGAATAACTATGATGTGGTGGAAGCACTGGCGAGACCCGAAACGCCGAAAAGTCACGAATACGCCCGCGTACAATTTTTTTTCGAGGCGAGGGATATAACAGCCCGCTTTTTTGTTCCGGTGGCGCGGCGGCTCGTGCGCAATAACCCGAAGGACCTGGAAGCAAAATACTTCGCCTGCTGTTCGCTCGTAAGCGGTTATGATAAGGCGGCGAAAGTGGAGGCGGCGAAACTTTCGGATGATCTTGTTCGCGCGGCTCCCGGCAACAGCCATATCCTATGGATTGCTGCCGATTGTCACCGCATCGCGCACAGCGCGACGAAAGATCCCGCCTACGCCCGAAGTGCGATCAACCTGTACAAGCGTTTTCAACGGATCGTCCCACCGACACATCCCGGTCGCCAGGCGGCGGGGTACAACATCAGAGACCTGGAGGCGAATTTAGCAAAACTGTAGTGGCAGTGCCTTATGCAGTCGTCGGATTGCCGAAACCGGGTACACTGCGTTCATTATGAGTAGTGAGGCAACGGAAATCCCCGTTCCGGCAGGGGCGGCGATAGTGACGGCTTTGATCGCGGCGGAGACGGCGTCGGCACTCGCAGCGACGCAGATTCATGCCGGATATGTCGCTTTGCCCGACCGGGTTCATGCCGTGACCGATGCCGGAGCGTTCGCGCTGGCGGCGGGCGCGGACGGCGAGACGTGGGGCGGGAACGGGGTCACGGTGCGCCTGTCGCACACGGAAGACGGCGGCTTGACCGTGCGGGTTTCCGCGCCGAACGAAGCCCTGCACCGGGTGCGTCTGCATTTCGGTGTGCGACTTCCCGAAGGCGTTACATTACTCGGCGACGCGTTCGAGCGTGGATACGGCGATCTGGAATGGCGTGGTATCGTTCCCGAGCGGCGGTTCTTCTGGTACTTCGTTTCGTGGCATCTGGCGTCCGGGTCGGGCTTCGGGTTAGGCGTGGAAACCGGCGCGGCGGCACTGGCGCATTTCACGGTGGATCAGTCCGGTTACACGCTGACGCTCGAGACGCAGAACGGCGGTTCGGGTGTCCTGCTCGGCGACCGCGAACTTTTAGCGGCGACGGTGCGCGGCGTGGAAAGCCCCGCCGCCGCGAACGGCACCTCGCGGGCGTTGACGCAAGCCCTGTGTCGCCGCCTTTGTCCGAACCCGCGCCTTCCCCGGTTTCCGGTTTACGGCAGTAATAACTGGTACTACGCCTACGGCAGATCGTCGCACGAACAGATTTTGCGCGATGCGGAACTGATGGCGTCTCTCGCACCTGTCGGCACGGAAAACCGTCCCTTCATGGTGATCGACGACGGCTGGCAGGTAAACTCGGGGTTCGGGAGCGCATTGGGCGGTCCGCACACCCACGGCAATGCCCGCTTCCCGGACATGCCCGGTCTGGCGCGGGCAATGCGTGAGCGCGGCACCCGCCCCGGCATCTGGATTCGCCCCCTTGGTGCCGCGCCCGGTACGGACGAAAGCTGCCTGCTGAATCGCGAACGCGCTGGCGCGAGCGAGAGCGGGATACTCGACACGCTCGACCCGACCCTTCCCGAAAACGTCGCGCTGATCACGGAGGACGTCCGGCGACTCACCGCCGAGTGGGGCTACGAACTGGTGAAACATGACTTCACGACGTTCGACCTGTTCGGGCGATGGGGCTTCGCGATGGCGGACGGCTACACCCGCCCCGGCTGGCACTTCGCCGACCGCTCGCGCACCACGGCGGAAATCATCACCGGTCTGTACCGCACGATCCGCGAAGCCGCCGGGGATGCGGTTCTCATCGGATGCAACACCGTCGGGCATTTAGGCGCAGGGTTGTTCGAGTTGCAACGCACCGGCGACGATACATCGGGGCGCGAGTGGGAGCGCACCCGCAAGATGGGCGTGAACACGCTGGCGTTCCGGATGGCGCAACACAACGCGTTCTTCGCGGTGGACGCCGACTGCGTCGGGATCATGCGCGGCGAACCGGTGCCCTGGTCGCTCAATCGGCAGTGGCTTGATCTGCTCGCCCGCTCCGGCACGCCGCTGTTTGTATCCGCCGACCCCGAGGCGGTGACCGGTGATATACGCGCCGCCCTCGTGGAAGCGTTCGCGCTGGCGTCGGTGGCGCGTCCGGTCGCGGAACCGTTAGACTGGCGTAACACGACCTGTCCGCGCCGCTGGCTGACTTACGACGACTCTGCTACGGATGGTGACGAGCGCGTCTACGACTGGTACGATCCGTCGCCACACGGGTAGAATATTATATGACCGCTATATACGCCGACCTGCCTCCCGAGACCACGGGCTTTCCGTCGCCACTTGGTATTGAGTTAGCCGGTGACACCACGCCACGATTGCACTTTGAGCCGGATGTGCACACCGACGCGCCGGAAAGTCGGCACACGACCGATCTGTTGGCAGTCGCACGCGAACCGGACGCTATCTCGAAGGCATCCATGCCGCAAACGCTCTACCATGTGTACCGGAATGTGCGCACCACAGAGGCGATGCACGAGGAAGTAACACGGCGAGGTTTGTGCTATACCCTGATGGTGTTGCGGGATGGGACGATTCACGACACACCGGAATGGGTGCGCACGCGCGGGCACACAAACTCGCTGGCACCGGGGACGAACCTGCCATACCCCGAAATACATGAACTTTTGCACGGCGAAGCATGTCTGTATCTACAACACGGCGTCACCGACGGGGTAGATGATGTCGTCATACTGCCGCTTCGTGCCGGAGATAAAGCCGTTGTCGCGCCGGGGTGGGCGTCGCTTCTTGCCAATGTCGGTGCCGAGCCACTCGTAGTCGGTACCTGGCGCATGGGAGACTGTCATACCGAACACACGGAGTTGGTAGCCCAGGGAGGAATGGCGCATTTCCTCGTGCGTGGTGGGAACGGAACCCCCCTTTTTGAAGCGAACAATCGTTATAAAGTGGTCCCCGAGCCGCGCATCGCCGCGCCGAAAGAGTTACCGGACTGGGGATTGACTCGTGCCGAACCACTCCTTGCGGCATTCCACCGCAGCCCCGAATCTCTGCGCTGCCTTTTGCGCCCGCAGGACTTCGCCGACGTTTGGAAAACCCTCTACGATTGAAATGTTGACCGGTGTGTCGGGAGTCCCGGAAGCCCCCCGCCCCTCGCAGACGACGTTCGTCCAATTCTGGGGGAGTTGAGCCGATACTGGGGAGAATCGTTCGTCGGCTGAGCGTGCCGCCCTCGTCCCCTCCCCTCAGGCTCCCCCAGAATTGGACGAACGTCGTCTGCGAGGGGCGGGGGGCTTCCGGGACTCCCGAAACCAAAGCCGCGCCCTATTGCGCGATGCGATACAAATGCAGGTCCGCGATTTCCAGTGTGCCGACTTTTAGACCGCAGTGGATTGCCACCTGCGACGCCTCGGGCGCATAGTCGTCCACGGCGTTGAACTCGACGGAGTATTGTTTCCATTCGCCGGTGGTGCTCTCGTCCTGCGTCACCGATTTGGCATACGGCAGGCTGTTTTGCTCGAAGTTTACGACGACGGGTACCGCGTCCTTGGAGCGAGCACGGAACGTCAGTCGTAACTTCTCTCCCTTGACGACGGGTGCCGGAGTGGGGAGATGGAGAGCGAATTGCCACGGTTCCTTGGGGGCGGTGTTGAGAGTCAGTGTGTAAATCTTGACGGGTTCCGTGGCACCGGGAACCGCGCCCATATTTTCTGTCATGCCCCCTATCCCATTGACAAGGACGAGCAGTTCCCATGTCTGTCCGGTGTATATGTCCGTGGCTGATGTCACAGGTTGCTTGGCGAGCTGTTTTTGTGCCACTGCCGCCGGGCGGGGACGCAGTATCCCGAATAGGATGAGGCTAAAAAGTATGGCGGCGATTGCGATTAGTATAAAAAGTCCGGCCGGTTTGATGACGACACGCATCTGTTGATTCTCCATTAGTTAAGCGGTTATATTCGTCTGTCATCGGCATATTGTGTGCCAACTTGAGATAATTATTCTCTGGAGTGCGGCGCGGACGAATCAGGGGACCGGGAAGACCGGCGGGACGAAGCGCGGATGCTATCGTGCTGATTTCAGACGAACGCTTGACGACCAGCCATCTTCAGGCAGCCGTCTTACGGTTCGGATGTGTCTGGAGGGGGATTCTCACACACGGGAGCAGGAACACGCCCCCTGCACCGTGCGGCGGATGGAGGGCGCGTTCCTTCCGGCGAATAATCGCGCGAACCCTACTTCGCGATGCGCTCCAGGCGCATGTCGGCGATCTCTATCATCCCCTTTTTGGTCCCGAGGTGGAATGTCGTGTGTGACTTGTCCGGGGCGTAGTTGTCCCGCGAGGCGAATTCGAGCGTATACTGGTTCCAATCCCGTGTCGTGGCGACTTTCAGTTCGCCTGACTTGGGATACGGTGCGCTGTTTTGTTCGAAGTTTGCTATGCACGGTACCGCGTCGTCGGAACGGGCGCGGAAGGTAAGACGTAATTTTTCGTTCTTCGCCAGCGTCGCGGGCGTCGGCAGAAACAGGCTGACATCCCAGGGGTTCTCCGTCGCTTTTTTAACCAGTACTTTGTATATCTTAACGGGTTCCCCGACACCGGGAACAGCACCGGTGCTTACCTGCAGTTCCGCTGCCTCGGGTGTGATCGCCGCTAAGCCCCAGGCGCGGTCGCCGTAAAAGTTAAGACCAGTGGGCGATTTCGCACTATCGGACTTGTCCGCCGTTTTCGCCACCGCCGCCGCGCGCGGGCGCGGCATGCCGAAGAAGGCGACACTGGAGAGTGTGGCGATTATTACTATCAGTATTAGAAGCCCGGCAGGTTTAATGACTACACGCATCGTTTTTTCTCCATTGATTGAGCTACTTCGATTGAGCTACTTCGCTCCTGATGCATTATCGGCAAATTCTATGTCAATATTGAATTTTTATTATTTCTTTTTTGTC
>JACMIS010000927.1 GCA_014381035.1 Armatimonadota bacterium | reverse complement strand
TGGATATGGAAATGTCATGGATCGAATCCCATCACGACATTATGGAATTTGAAGAGGCGTGGCTTGGTCATGTGCTTGGTACCGTCACGGAAAAACACGGCAAGGAAATTGCCGAAAACATTCGGCGGCGTCGGCGTTTGTATCCAGCCGTTCAAGCGACCGTACATTTCGTTCGAGAAGCCGAGCCCTTGCCCGAACTTCGCCAGTGTCCCGTAAGCGTAGGCGCAGTGCAGGAACGCCCAGAACGTCGCGACTGTGCCGACGACGCCCGCGAGCATCAGGCACCAGAACATCGTTTTGCGACTCGCCTTCAGATCCGTCACCGCCTTCGCGCCCTCGATCATCGCCGGCTGCGGGTGCGAACGATACGCCCGGTTGAACCAGTAAAAGAACGACAGCATCGTCAGGTCGTTATTGGAGAATGCGGGGGTTCCGGCGACGCGGGTCATGATATGATCGGGACCGCTGAAGTGCAGGTCATGCACCGGAGGGCCCAGTTCGGCACGCAGACGGGTGACCGCGAGCGACAGCGCGAAATAGATCCCGAATGCCGTCGCGGCGACCTGCGGCGACATCCCCGCCCAGACCATGAATGCGATCAGTGCGGCAAACCCTGCCAGTGCGCCAAGCGTGGCGGCACGGTACGAAAGCCCTTCGGTGCGGTCGTCCAGTTCAGACTTTTCGCCGAGCACACGCTTGATGATCTCACCGAAGTAATGACGCCCGTTCCAGATCATGAAGACCAGGATCGCGGCGTAGCCGCCGAACGCCTGCTCGCGCAAAAACGGGAATTCGGGAGTGACATCGAGCGCGAACTGCCGCGAAAGAATCAGTTGCGCTTTCCAGAACAGATAGAACGACCAGCACGAGAATAAGAGGTCGAGCGGGAGCAGATACCCCAATCCGATCACGAAGGGATAGAACGAGTACGTGGTGTAGCCAATCGCGTTCCACGGTCGTACCGCCCAGATGCCCTGCCCCTGAATGTCATGATGCTTCACATCCAGTGGCGGGATAGAGGGATAGAAGTAGTTCAGTCCGTTGACGATCTCGATCACCGCGCATAATCCGAACCCGATCCAGAAGAGTTGGCTTTTCCATAGTTTGGCTTCGGGGTCGGTCATCTGTAGCGGGATCTCGATCACCGGGAACGGCAACCGTTCCCGCTCCTGCCATCCGCGTCGCACCAGCACATTCAGGCACTGCATCACCCAGAGAAGCAGACCGATAAACAGTGTCCAGAGGGCGACCGGTTTGAGCCAGAAACCGTAGTTTTCGGGACGGTATAGGTCCGCATTGCCCTGATAGTAACCGTTTAACGCGTTCTTGTCAGAGACTAAAAGGTCGGTTGGTAAATACGCGCCGAAACGACCCAGAAAACCGTTTGCGCTGTTATCGAAGCGATATGGATGTCCGAGCATCTGAATCAGGCAAGGGATCATATCGTGACCGGCGAGGGCGGACCCCAGCGCGACCATCGAATACACCGTTAACAGCTCCGCCTGGGATAGCGCGGCGCGGATCGAGACGCGTGCAACCGCGACGTTGATTAAAAGTGTTACGACGAGCGTGAAGAACGCATTCGCGAACAGCGAGATCGTAGTGAAATAGGGACCGAAGCCGACCTTCTCCGCGAGGATCACCCACCAGACATTGGCGACGGTCAGTGGTAAGCCAACCAGTAATACACTCCACCAGCGCAACAGGTGTGCCGGAACTCTCGTCATAACCGTGTTCGCGGTATCGTCCGTACTGACATCGGACGCGGTCGTCGTTGAAACCATGCGCCATTATACGGGTAACCTTCCGATAATTCCTGCTTTTCGTGAGGAGACTGTTCCCTGTTCGCTCCTGACAGGATCCGTAAAAAACATTCCCCTCGCGACCCGCACGAAAGGGAAGATTTAATAATCGTGTACCGTTTCTTAATGCTACCTTAACCACCGCTTAATAATGAGTGGGTACAATACCCAAGTTTAGTCGGCAATCGTCAATTTTAATGATTCGCGGTGCATCCCTGCGCACCTGCGATTGGAGGAAGAATGAATTATTCTCGTACTCTGGGTTCGGTTCGCCCCCGTTGCAATCGTTCGGCGTTCACGCTGATCGAACTTCTCGTTGTTATCGCTATAATTGCAATTCTCGCCGCGATTCTTTTTCCTGTTTTCGCACAAGCCCGAGAGAAAGCGCGGCAAGCCTCGTGCCTGTCCAACATGAAGCAACTCGGCATCGCCGCGATGCAGTACGTGCAGGACTTCGACGAAACATTCCCGCACGTTTACAAGGACGGTCCGGGGGGAAGTGCCGCCGAGTACGTTTTGCTTCTGCCCTACTACAAAACGCTGGAAATCATGGCTTGCCCGTCCAGCGACGAATCGAACGGGGGACGACTCCCGAACGGCGGCGCGGCGGGAAACCTTCGCGCGACGAAACCGGCGGACTTCCGCACCCACTACGGATATAACTGGGGACCGCTGATCTATGCCGGCGGCGGCTTACACGGCGCGGAGTACGCAGACTCGACCACCACCCCGACGACCAACGTGCAGGACGGCGTCCCGATGGCGGACCTAGTCGCGCCCGCCGACGTATTCGTCTACTCCGATAGTTACGACACCTACCGCCCGACGAACGGTGCCGACTGGCTCCTGGATTCCTACAGCGGTTCCGAGCGCAACGGGGCACTGCGCCACGGCGGACGCCTCAACGTCGCTTACGCCGACGGCCACGCGAAAAGCCTGAAATTCGTCGGCGTCAAGATCGGTGGTAGCAACTACCTGTTGCCTTCGAGCGAGGCGGACCGGTCGAAATGGTGCGTCAACCCAAACGCCATCCTTCCGCTCGCCGCAGAAGGATACGCGATCCCCGATCAACCTTGCGGCACCCTGTTCACGAACGCCAACGTTACCGCGCTCGGCGGCGTGTACTGGAAAGATTAAACCGACCGGAGGAATAAAATCATGACGACACAACGCTTCTCGTGCATCGCTCTCACGGCGACGGTGGCGGGCATTTTTTGTCTCGCGAACGGGTGCGCATCGCCGGAGGAGGCGAAAACGACGAACAATCCCGTGCCCGCGAGCGGCACCTCTGCCGCCTCGTCGAATGCTTCGGGCGGGTCATACCCCGGTATGCAAGGGGCGAAATTGACTATCCCCAAAAAAACGGGTAAAGACGGGCATTAACCCATCTTCCCATCAAACTACGCGACCGCTACGAATCTCATAGCGGTCGCTGTTCCACATTACTCCAAGGATCTATCAATGCGTCATCGCCCCCGTGGGCTTCTCCCCATTCTGGCTTGCTCTCTCACCGCCCTCTCCATTGTCATAATAATGCCCGTTGCTATCGCGCAACAGACGAAGTCGGCTAAACCGAAATCGTCCACACGAAGGGTGACAAAGCCACGCCCCTACCTCCACGCGCCCGCTGTCAACGAGTACGCGAAGCATGACCCGAGTGGTACGACGATCCTGCCCGAAGGCAAACTGCTCAAGCCGGTCGGGCGTGCTGTGCCACTCGCGCAATGGCCGCACGGTCTCGCTATCGCGCCCGATGGGAAGACGCTTTTCGTTCCCAGCGAGGGCGTCGGACAAACGATCACGGATTGGGATACAACCGCCGCTCAGACTAAAGAACTTCCGACCGGGTTGGACGAAGCGAAGAAACGCAAGCCCAACGCCGGGGGATGTGTCTTCTCTCCCGATGGGAAGACGCTCTTTTGGAGCGGCGGCGAGAACGGGGCGATCTACCTGTTCGACGCCGCGGCACGGACACTGATCGCCGAGGTTTCGCTGAACGGTGAACTGGCAGGGCGAAAGTGGTCCGATAGTGACGCTATAGACATCGCGCTCAGCGCGGACGGCAAGTTTCTTTACTGTGCCGATGTGACGAATTTCCGCGTCGCAGTCATTGATGTCGAAGCGCGAAAGATGGTCGG
>JACMIS010000926.1 GCA_014381035.1 Armatimonadota bacterium | reverse complement strand
TTTATATAGGGGCGCAGTTCCCGTAGGAACCGGACCAGTAGGTTCACTTTTTGATGGTGTCCTTTCCGCCGGTTTGGGCAATGTTTAGTCTACCACGGGAACTATGCGTATTTCGGGCAAGCAAGAAATAAAATCGTCACCGATTTTCGGAAAGGTAGCGGGCGGCGAGCGTTAACCCGGCGATCGTCTTCGCGTCCTGTATCTCACCGGTGGCAATGGCGGCGATAGCATCGTCCAGCGGCATTTCGACCCGCTCGACAAATTCGTCTTCGTCCGCGTCCGCCGCTTCGTCCGACAGATCCAGCGCGAGAAAACCGTATATCTTTTCCGTGCAGTAGCCGGGCGCGACATACGCGGTGTAGAGTGGAACCAATTTCCCCGCCGCCTGCCCGATCTCCTCGGTCAGTTCGCGTTTCGCGCAACCTTCCGGATCTTCGCCCGCTTCCAGACCGCCCGCCGGGATCTCCAGCAGGGGACCGCCCACCGGGGTCCGCCACTGCCGTACCAGCACCACGGTTTTGTTGTCGGCAAGTATGGGGACAATAGCGACCGCCCCGCCATGCTCCACCACCTCGCGCTTGCCAGAATTGCCGTTCTGAAACCGCACTGTGTCCACGCGCAGATTGACGATCTTGCCCTCGAAAATACGTTCGCTGCTTTCTACTGCCTCGTGATGTGTCGTAATGTTTGCCATGGAAATAAACCCTTTGTTATTGTTTTTTATACACTATTGTAGCGCGTCTGTCAACGATATGTCAAGGGGCGTGTGCCGACCCACACTCCTCAAAAGGCGGCGCAGATTTACAAACTGAAAGCGGTTCAGTTGCAACTTAGCAACCGTAGCACGACCTGTGGCAATCAACCCTTCGGTTAATACATCGTCACTTTCACTCCAGCAAGAGTGATCCCGCCATCGCTGTTTCCTGCGGAGTGAGAGTCGCAGCTGATGTACGGCGCGGGCGTAGTCTGTCTATAGCGATTGCCTTCAGGTAATCCTCCGGCGTCATCCCACGCCGCGCCGCCCTCGCACGTAATTTAGAATCCATCTCGGGTGGCAGTTTCAGAGTTAGCGACATCGGAGTTCCTTGCGTTTCGTATTTTACCACTACGCCGCAAAACCGGAGGCAGGAAACCCCAAAGGTTCCGGCGAAACGACTTCGTGAAACTTTTTACTTTTCAAGGAACGCAATTATTATGGCAAGCACAGACGGCAAGGGGCGACTTTTACTCGTCCGACATACGGAATCCTCGTGGAATAAACTGAATGTGTTTACGGGTTGGGTAGATGTACCGCTGTCCGACAATGGGCGTGCCCATGCCAAACGCGTTGGCGAGGCGATGAAGGGGCTTTACAATGTAGACAAGGCGTACACATCCAGTTTGGTCCGAGCGCAGGAAACATTGAAACTGGTGATGGAAGGTGCGGAAATCTCCGGCATCGAGATCGTCGAAGACTGGCGTATCAACGAGCGGTATTACGGCGGCTGGCAGGGCAAAAACAAGACCGAGACCGCCGAGAAATACGGCGCGGATTCGGTCCATGCCGTCCGCCGGGGCTTCTCGCCCCGCCCTCCCGGCGGCGAATCGCTGGAAGACACCTGTGACCGCGTTCTGCCCTACTTCGACGAAACCATCGAGCCGGAACTCGCCGCGGGAAAAACGATCCTGATCGCCGCGCACGGCAACTCGCTCCGCGCTCTGGCGAAGAAACTGCTCACCCTTTCCGACGAAGTCGTCCCGACGTTCGAGATCGCGAACGGTGAGTTGCTCGTCTTCCGCTACGAAAAAGAAACCGACTCCTACGTCCGCGAGGATGCCATTCAAGGGTAGTCAGGTTATCGGGTGGTTGGATTATTGGAATACTGTTTCGATACCGACGGCGAAGCGACCACCCGATCACGCAATCATCCAGCAACCTAACTACCCACTCACTCGCTATGTACAACCCAGAACTCGATTTTGATGCTTTTGACGCCGCGTTGCGTGCCGACGCGCCTGACTTTTTCGCGCCCGACTCTCCCGTCTACATCGCCCGCGCTCCCGGACGCCTCGATGTAATGGGGGGGATCGCGGATTATTCCGGCTCGCTCGTCGCCGAAATGCCGATTGCCCAGGCGGCGGTTTGCGCATGTCAGCGCGACGATACGCTGGGGGGGGGCGTCACGGCGCGCTCCGCCAACGCGACCGCCGAAGGATTCCAACCCGAAGTCGTACTGCCCGCAGAGGTGTTCACCAACCCGGTCTCGCTTCTGAAATGGATTCGTGATCGCGAGAAGTCGGTGCGCTGGGTGGGATATGTCGCCGGCTGTGTGTCGCTTCTACGCGCCGAAGGACTGATTCCGAAAGGGGCGGGGGCACGATTTTTTCTGCGCTCCGAAGTGCCGCTGGGGGCGGGTGTATCGTCGTCGGCATCGGTCGAAGTCGCTTCGATGCGGGCGGTCTGCGCGGCGTTCGGCGTGGAAATGTCTGGTATAGATCTGGCGCGGCTGTGCCAGCGCGTCGAGAATGACGTCATGGACGCCCCGTGCGGCGTCATGGATCAGGTAACAAGTGTTCTGGGAGAGGCGGGGAAATTGCTCCTGCTGTTATGCCAACCGCATACGGTGCAGGGGACTGTCGCGCTCCCGCCGGAATGGACGGTGTTCGGTCTCGATTCCGGCGTCAAGCACAGCGTCGGCGGGACCGGCTATATCAGCGTGCGGGTCGCGGCGTTCATGGGCTATAAAATCCTGTCCGAGCGTGCGAAATCCGGTTTCGGCGGCTATCTATGCAATGTTTCGCCGGAGGACTACACGCGCTTGACCGCGGACAATCCTTTACCCGAAACGCTGTCCGGTGCCGATTTCCTGTCAGCGCATAATGGCATCTTTGATACGGTGACTACCGTAGACCCCAGTGGTTCCTATCCTGTTCGCGCAGCCACCGAGCACCCTATCTACGAGAATCAGCGTGTCCACCAGTTTGTCAAGTGCTTGCGGGATGGTTCTGAAGCGGCGTTTGTGCGAGCCGGGGAGTCGATGGTCGCCGCGCACCGCTCGTATTCGCGGTGCGGTATCGGAACGCCGGAGACCGATTTGTTGGTGGAACTGGCGCAAACGCAGGGAAGTGCCGTTGCCGGAGCGAAGATTACGGGCGGTGGTTCCGGTGGTACGGTTTGTGTGCTGGTGAAAAAAACGGATGAGGATCGTGTTATCACATCAATCCGTACCCAATATACGGCAAAAACAGGTATCACCCCGCGACTGATTCGCGGCACCTCACCGGGGGCATCCGCAACGCCGGTTCGCACTCTGGGGTAGAAATAGAACCGCGAAATGGACGCAGACGAGCCACTATTTCCGTATAGAATAATGAACACAAGATGATTGTAGAAATCCGCGACGAAGTGGCGACACTCAGGGGAGGATTGACGAAAAATCAGGGGGAAGCGATTGTCTTCGCACTGACGATGGGACTACGACACTATCCGTCGGGGATCGTTTTAGACCTAGGCGATTTGACGCAGGCTACCCCGGACGGCGTGCAAACACTCCGCAACGCGGCGACGCAGATCGCCCAACGGATTCCCGGGGCGCGATTGATTCTGGCAAATGCTTCCCCGAACGTGACACGCGTTTTGCGCGGGAGCGGTATCCCCGATGCGTCCGTAGCCCTTTTGCCCGCTGTCGCCGAGGCGCGAACGAGTTTGAAGAACGCAACGCCGCCCGCGGCACCTGCTGACGAGGAACGGGACCGGAATCGTGCTCGGAGCGAGGACAGTAGTCGCCAGCCGGTCGTCATCGCGGGTTTACTCGGTTCGGGAGCCGACGAACATGCCGTCGCGGTTGCTTGTCGCCTCGCGGGAACGATCCCGTCCGATTCACAGACCGGTTCACCGGTGGCGCGAATGCATCTGGCACACGTGCTCATCGTGCCGCGCGACCGCTCCTTGCTCGCCCCGCTCGATGCCGAGGAATCCGCCGTAAAACGGTTGACGCAGTTCGCGTTCGCTGTAGAGGATGGGGGGTGCGTCGCGAGTGTGATCACACAGATCGAACGCACGCGGGATGGCGGCGTTTGTCTGACCGATCTTGCCAGCGAATTGCGGGCGGAATTTTTAGTGCTTGCTTTGGGTACAAATGCTTCGAGCGAGGATGTGAACATGGCACGATATGTCGTGGAGCGTGCTCCGTGCGAGGTGATCGTAAACCGAATATTACTATCCGATTTGCAGGGAGGCAATGAAGCCGTAACGTCAGGTAAGGAACAAAAACATGACCATTGACTGGGCGAACCCGGCGGAGCTTGGGACCGCGATTGCGGTCGGTGCCGGGATTTTAACGGGCGGATTATTTCTGTTTCGTCGGATGTTTGCTGCGGACAATGTCAAGCGCGATCCCATCATCCCGCTACCGCTCAAACAGTACAAGCGTATTCTGGTGCCGACCGGAGTCGGGATGTGCCACGACGACTATGTCACCGAAGCGGCATCGCTCGCGTGCCATCTCGCGGGGAAGAAAGGCTCGTCGCCGACGGAAGTCGTCTTCACGTATGTGATTCCGGTGCCGCGTGCCTTGCCGCTGAACGCCGATATGCCGCGCGAGGAAGAGGAAGCGGACCGCGTGCTCAATGCCGCCGCCGACCTCGCCAAAAAGCGCGGCTTGACCCGGGTCATCAAGCAGTTGCGCAAGGGACGTACGGTCGAGGACGAAACGATCAAAGCCGTAGAGCAGGAGAGTGCGGACCTGGTGATTCTGACACCGCAAACCCATGCGGCGGCGGAAATCGCCATGCCACTCGCCTCGAACACCCATGCGACCACGGTTCCGGCGACGCAGGCGGCAGTGCACGCCATTCATGCCGGGATCGGTGCCGGTAGTGTCGCACGCCAGACGGTAAATAGCTGTCGGTGTTACGCGGAACTCGACACGATGCAAACCTCGGACGAAAGCGAAACGGTGACGGGGAAACTTCTGCGCCGGTTGCCGTGCGAGGCGATGGTGGCGCGTCAGGCAAGCACCACGACGACAGCAACCATGCCGGTCGCGTTTTCGCGTAACTGAGTCAGCGGGCGGTTCGCGTTTAGAGCACGGTCCCCATCAAGTGCCGGAGCGAGTCGCCCCACAAGTGCCAGATCTCCCAGCAGAATACGGCGAACCAGAACACCGTCACGTAAGGCGGCTTCGCCCAGCAGTGCCATTCCTTCACGCCTTTGGACGCGGCCAGAAGATAAAACAGCGTTGCCAATCCTGAGAGGGCGAGCAGACTGTACTGCCGGAAAAGTAGCACCAGAAACGCTGCCTTGCAGAATGTGAATGCGTACCCTTCGTAACGTCGCCCTTGCGCAATCCGGTCATATTCGCTCATATTTCTACTCCTCTGCCTGTCGAAGCGAACTTTCGACCAACTCCCATACGCGGTTTTGGAGAACACCGTTACGTGTGCCATCGGGACTTGTTTTCGTCCGCAGGGTACGCAATCCGAACAGGGCTACCCGTGCCGCGAATTGCTTTGCCGTAAATCCCAACCGGTTTAAGACTTCTTGTGCGAGTCCGTGGCTTTGGAACGGTTCGAGATCGTAAACCGGGTACCGCGCCAACGTCCAGAGTGGATCTTCAAACCCGGCTTTCTCGAAGTCCAGAAATCCGGTGATGGTTCCGCCGTCAGTGAGAAAGTTGGCGGGTTGATAGTCACCGTTAGAGAACACCAGTGGTGTCATGGATGACGCCTGCAAACAAAGCGGTTCCAATTGTCGCAACACTTCGCTGTAACGCGGCACGCTTCCCCAATGCCCGGATGCGTCTTTTTGCCGCACCCACTCTCCATACAACGAGCAACTCGGTAGTTGGTCGACGACAGGAGATTCCGACATTGCGGCGGTGGTCTCAAACAGGCGAACGATGCTATCTACGAGTAATTGCTTCGCGACAAACGCGCCCTGCTCGGACGAGTCCGCCAACACTTGCAGAGTAAAACCCGGCAGAAACTCAAGAACCGCGAACGATTCGCCATCGGACTCGCATTCCGGTCCGGCTAATATCTGCGGTACCGGCAAGCCAATATCGCGCAAACAGGGGAGAGCAATGGCCTCGCGCTCGACCCCGCCTATGTTCCGGGAAACGCGTAAGACGACTTGTTGAATCGCATTTAGCTCAGGATGAAGCACTGTAACCCGGACGGGACAGGGCTGCATCGCCTGCATAGGCTGCGCACCAACAATCTGCATACCCGGCGGGAGGCACGACAAAACGAGCCGTCTTTGTAAGGTTGTCAACGGGTGTGCTTTCATTTCAGTCTGACTCGAATGATTCATGCACCCGATGCCACGATGGTGGTCCGCCTACGACATGTGTGGGCCAGTCGTCCTCGGCGAGGAGCGAATCCGCCCTTGAGATGCACAACCGCCACGCATTCACTCGGGCGTGTACGTATGCTCTCATCTTGTGGTGACCGTCCAAAACAAACTCACACATACCACCATCTACCGACGCCGTTATTGCGAATGGTCGAGCACCCGCTTCGATAGCATACCAAAAGTGCGCGATACGTTCGTCGCTTAATGTCTCATCAGGCTGTGTCGCGATCAGCGTCTTTTCCCCGGAAACACCCCCTAGTGGATAATAGCCAGAGTCTGTGTATCCGAGTTTTTGCGCATAATCCGGCAACCAATATTCGACCCAATTTCCCCAGTCGGTGAGCGGTGCCAGGGTAAGAGTATAGGCACCGGGCTTGAACTGTTGTAACAGCGGCAAAACGATTCGGGATAAATCGGCGTCGTCCGCAGGCAAATTCGCGGTCACTTCGGAAAGGTTGGGCAACCGTTCGCTGTCAGGTAGTTGCGTAAAATGGTACAGATCCTGTCCGATGCTGCCTGCGCAATCGGTGAAACTGAATACAAATGGCTTGCCGTCCAAAAACAGTCCGGATGCCGAATTATTGCCCCGAACCTCGATGCGCCCGTAACCTGCTTCCGAATAGTAGACCTCGGTTCGAATCTTCATGATCTGCTTCGCCTAAACGGACATCGTGAGTGGGGCGAATTTTTTGCTACCGACGCTTGGTTTCGGCGCACGTCCCCGGTGGAAGACGTTGTACTCACAGAACGAGACCGCTTCGCCGCGCTCGTTGATGATCTTTGTGCAACATTCGGTGACACGTTTGTGATCGTAGGTGTGCGCGTCCATGAACGGCTTGACGACCACGCGGAAAACACGCTTGCCCATTTCGTCCGGTTTCCCGACGAGCGGTAGTACGTCGCGCAGCCCGCCGTGCGTGAAGACGGTCGCGAGGTCCTTGAGCGTTTGACCAGCGCGTAGCGAGACAACGTCCGACCAGACGCGACGAAGCGCGCCACCGATGATCCCGGCGAACGCTATTTTGTCGGCGAAAAGATCCATATAGCGGGCGACATCGAGGTGACGCGGGAGTGGCGTCAGGTGCGTGCGTGTGGCGTCGAGCAGCCCGTAGGTCAGTGCGCAACAATCGGGGTGCGAGCAGGGCAACCCGACGAAATCGGCAGGGACTAACTCACCCCCGGTCTGCGCGGAAAGTTGTGCGATGACGCCGGTCAAAGTCAAACGGTCGGCGGGGTCGAACCCATGCTGGTAGCGTCCGTTGTCCATTACCGGCTGGTACGTCACGCCGTTGATGTTGTCGAGCGACAGCGCGAACCGGTACAGGTCGCCGATTTCGTTGTCGTTGATACCCCGCTCCACCGTCGGAACAAGCGTGGTGAAAAGCGCGGCTTGTTGCGCCCGCTTCAGCGCACCGATTTTCTCGGTTAAAAGGTCGCGTCCGTATAACCGTTCATGCACTTCCGGGCGGAAACTGCCAAACGAGAAGTATAGTTCGATGCGCGAGCGGTATTTGGTCAGCGTTTCTATCAGGGCGTCGGATTGGTACATTCGCAGTCCATTCGTGTTGATGATCACGCGCCCGATAGGGTATGAAAGTGTTAGTTCCAGCATCTCGGCGAAGCGGGGATGAATCGTCGGCTCGCCGCCCGACACCATCAGCACGTCGAGGCGTGATTGCGCTTGGAAGAACGCGTCGAGTCGCCGTCGTGCTTCATCGAGCGACATAAAGTCGTGACCGTGCGCGTCGGCGTAGCACGTCGGGCAACGCAGGTTGCAGGCTTGGGTGATTTCGAGGAGCAGTATACACACGGGAGGACCGGGATTCTCGCCATCGGGACCGCACGTTTCGCCGGGACCGCAACAGCCACCTTTCGCCCGATCCGGCACATACTGGCGCATACGGACATATTCGCCCGCGTCGGACGCCAGCAGCGACTTTGTTTCGCCATGGTGAGGGCAGGTTTGCCGGATCCAGACCAGGTCACCATCGGCGAAAATCAGCGCGGGGACGGTGCGCAGGCAGGTCGGGCAGAGTCCAGTAGTCTCCTCGCGAAACGCAGGAGCCGTTATTTGTACCAAAACTCGTGCCACGACTCGGTCCCCAGTAACCGATCCAGAAGTTGATTCAGTTGAGACACATCATCCATTCCCTGAACGCGCCGCGTGACATCCGGGGAGGGGGCACCGAATCGCCGAGTGCCGATGCGCAAGATCGCGTCGCGAAGCGTCTGCCGCTCCGCTTCCGCCTGCCCCTCGGCGAATCCTTTCGCTTGTCCTTCGGCGAGCCCTTTGGCGAGTCCCTGCATCTGCCCTTCGGCGCGCCCGATTTCGAGTATTTCTTGAAAAGTATCGGATTCTCGTACATCAAACACGTTCCGTAAAGCCCCTTTCAGTATTTTGTTGGCAAGTTTGCGTGAATAGCGTGCGCCTGTTAACACATACGTTGCCGCGAGCAACTCTTGCTCCTGTTTTTTATCGGCGGACTCGGTGGCGAAGCGGGAGCGCATCCGTTCCACTGTTTGTGCCAGATCCGTGTAACGAATATCGCCCAGTAGGGTCAGTGGCACGACAGACAGACCCGCGTTCAAAAATGTTTCCGGCGACAGTTCATATAGTCGGACAACTGTGTAGCGAAACGTCAAATAAACTTCGCCATCCGGGGACCGCTTTTCGAGCGTACCGGTAAGTGACGGGCTGTTAGATTTCGGAGTCATCAACACTGCGAACGACTGGAACGGAAGAGTTGTCATCCGCTCCGCGAATATGTTGTACGTCAGTAACCGGTCGGCGAGGACCGCGCCCTTCGCGCCGCTCTCGCACTCGATATGGACGCCATGGGGAACGGTGTCCGCGACTTTCAACAGACCGTCCGCAACAAGGTTCAGCGAGGATAGATCGGCATCGAGCAACTCGACCGCCGCGTTTCCTGCGGGGACGCTTAAAAACTCCAGCCACTCTTTGGGCTGGAATCGAATCAGGCTCTTGACGCCGAGATCATAGGGCTTGTCGCGTCCGGTCGACGCGGCGTTCTCGTTTGCCATTGGTACTTTAGTTTATCGCGTTCCTGGAAGTGACATCCATACATAGTAGTCCGAACATTAGTAAGCCTGTCGGTATCCCCCGTACCGATAGGGTGCGTCGCATCGCGGTGCCCACAATGCGACGCCTGCGTTTTATTAAATGGGCGGCGATATAAGAAATCCCGATGGCAAGCGGCATGGGGAGGGGACCACGGAATAGTGGGCTAAAGACAGTTGAAGTCATCAACAAGCCGTAACAAAACACCATAATAGAATACCCGGCGCGATACCCGAAACAACACCCCCGCTGTGGGAACCGGTCCGATATTTTCGTGCTCTCGCTTGCGCCCCAGAACACGGTGCAGAACGGTCACAATTGGAACAGGGGACCTGGGTGCGGGAGTCGGTATGGCGTTAAGTTCTCGCGGCCGGGACCGTTTTCCTTCGCTTAATATAAGTTGATGCCCCGCTCTGTTTCGTTCTTCTTCCGCCCCTTCGCGTCACGGCTTCTATATGTTCAAGTTGCCACTCAGACAGAGCACCAACAGACCGAGGAAGAGTAATCCGATCAGGATCAACCAACCGAACAGAGCTTTTTGCATCGCGTTGCCCGCGACATACCGCTTGCGTTTCAACAGGTAAGCGATAGCAAAGGGTACTCCGATAAGCACAGGTATGAATAGTGCGAGCAGTACAGTGGAAACACCGACGGAGATACCGGAACTGCCGAGTGCCTGTAACAGAGCGATCAGTGCCATACAAAGCAGTGGAGGGAAGACAATGCCCATAACAACCCCGATAGCGATATCGCCGCCGCGCGATTTGCTCAGCAACACAACGTCCGGGGCTTGCGCCGGGTTTGGGTTATTCGTGATTTCCGGCAGAGGCGGGATGCCCGCCCCGCAACTGGGGCAGAGCGATACATCTTGCGACAGGGCTTGTTGGCAGTTCGGGCAAGGTCGGGCATCTTCCTTGGCTTTCGTCGGCTCACTCATAGTTTTTCAGGTCGCTTATTGACTCACCGACTTATCTCTCAGAATATTGGCTCGTATTATGATTTGATCAGGATGTTCCAAGCTTTGATCAGTCCGGAATACGTTAGACAGAGGAATAGAATACGTCCGAGTATCAACCAGAAGATCAGAATGGGATACATGGTATTCGTGGTGATAGTACGGTGTTGATGCAGATAACGCAAAAGCCACCGCATTTCTGTAAACCAAACCAAACCGATTCCCAGATAGACTGCGAAGAGGTAGCGTTGTCCGGAGTGCGAAGCAAACACTGGTAGGATAAAAAGGGCTGGAACAATTGCTAGGATCATCGGGACGAGGACACCGAGCGCAACACCCACCACGGTGGCACATTTTTTTGAGCCTGTCCATATTTGTGCTGTTCTGATTGTGGCGCGGAGAGTCAGGTTATGCCATTCTTATCCGCGCCACCAGAGTTGACTGCCGCGAAAACGCGGTTCTGCTCTGTTTCACTCTCTCCTGCGATTTTGTGACGATATTATACCGTTTATTTTTTGCGTGCGACCATGGCGGGACGTTTACCCGGTCGGTACGCGACCGAGTCCGACGCCGAGGCTCCGGCATACGAGCGGGCGAAAACCTCGTCCCAACTGTAAGGGAGATCCTGCGGAGCGGGACCGGTGCCACCGTTCCAGAAATACTCCGCCGCCAGAACGAACGCCGTGAACTGCGGGCGCATTTTCGGATCGGCGAGTTGGGATTCTTTCGATTCGTAACCTGCCCAGGTGCTTTGTATCGCGCCCATGCCGCCGATGGCGACCATCTTCTTGCTGAATCCGGGAATATTTTTGGGGCGATTCCAGGTCGTCGCCACCAGATTCTTGAAGCCTTCGCGCTTGTACAGATCCATCGAGGGGTAAACGTCGCGCTCGCCATACTGCCAGTTCGCCAGAATCACGTCGCGGGGCAAGCCGTCCCGCACCGCCTTCGCCTCGGCGGGGGTCCGCGCCGTGCCGAAGTCGGGGGTTACCTCCGCCGGGAAAAGCCCCATGTCCGCCCAGATAAAGATCGGTTTGCCACGTTTGGCGAAAAGGGCTTTATAATGCTTGACCGCGCCGACATACAATTGCGGGAACGTCTTGCCCTTCGAGCGAAACGGGAAACGCCCGCGCATCGTCACTTCGTCCAACCCGACATGGAACGCGGGAGCCTGGAAAAGGTCGTCGGCTTCGGTAATAAAGCCCTCGACATACTTGACCGCTTTAGGGTCGCTGAAATTGACCGCGTAGGGCTTCTCCGGGTCCTCGGCGTACTTTTTGTTGTCTGCTTTGTTGAACAGCCACTCCATATGACCGTAACCCTGTACCAGCGGATACGGGGTGATGTAATGGGCTTTGGCGAACGCGATCCCTTTTTTCAGATCGGCTTTGTTGCCCGCCCAACCCGGCGCGACGGCGGGATCGTGGTCCCAGCGCACTTGCTCGACTTGCAAGAACATCGCGTTCATTTTGTAGCGGGAGAAGACGCGCTCGACGAGTTTATTCTGGAACGGCAACGCGGATTGTCCGTGAAAGAGATGGACGCCACGCAGTTTGAGTGAGGGCCAGTCGGAAATCTTCGCCGCATGGATACCCGGCTTTCCGGCGGCGTTCTTCTCGATCAGCTGCGCGACCGTCTGCGCCGCCCAGTACGTACCGGCATCGTCGCGTCCGGCAAGCGCGACGCGCGTCGCGGACGCGTTCACGCCGTACCCTTCCGGGTTCGCGGGCGGCGGCGCGGACGTCTTGTCGCCAATAACAATCGCGCTTGACTGGCGGGCAAGCTGTGTGCGCGGGACGACGACCGTGGTCGGTTTCCGTCCGTAGTGCAGGCTTATCTCTTGCTTGAGCAACTGCGCGGCGCGTTTTTCGCCCATGGTGGCGTCTTTGGCGATCACGATTCGCGGCGTCGCGGAAAGCGGGAACGACGCGCCTTCGGTGGCGGTGATTTTCTTCGGGCGAGGAATCAACAGCGGGACTTCCGCTTGAACAGCGGTCCCGATGAGACCAAGGGAAAGGAGTGCGGTGGCGGCTATATATCGAAACATTAGTCTATACCAATCTTTGTGTGCTGATTGTTGTTATAGCAGGTTCCGTGCCGCACCCGCAACCCGATATTCATACGGCGCGGGAGTATGATTAACATAGCTGTGGTGCCGAAACGGTATGATGCAGAAATAAAATGACGCCGAATGTTCGCGCGATCCGGCATCGATCGGGTGCCCGAGAGGGTTCACTGGATTAATGGAGAGGCATTAGAGGGGATTGTTTTCGTCCGACATGACGCTCTCGGAGTCATCGGTTGCACTTTGGTCATCCAGGATGAAATTCATCGCTTTACGAAGTTCCGCCCTCAACTCCGCCGGATGTGTCAACCAGACAAAATGTGCCGCCCCATCTATCTCTACGTATTCTGCCCTCGGGATAAGGTGTGCCAATTGCTGGGTGGGCCAATTGGGACGAATATCCTGCGACGCGTTAATAAAAACTGCCTTTGCTCTTAGCCTCGCTAAATCACCGAATAGTTCGGGGCGACGACAGTATGCTTTCCAACTATTATTGCCCTGTTTATTAACGTCCTCATCCGCTTCGAAGACCAACCGTCCCGTGTCTTCCGTTCCTTTCATCGCGTCGTAGGTTGCGCTCCAAGAGCGGTCGTCCACTACCTTACCTCCGGCAATCCCGATCACCCCGATCACCCTTTCGGGGAACCGCATCGCGTAGGCGAGTGCGACACAGGGTCCGTGACTGTGCCCTAGCAGTAATACTCTTTCGTGCCCGTATTTTTCGCGCACGGTATCCGCATCGTTCAGAAGTGTCTGTAGATCATAATTCTTGTCCCAACTCGAACGCCCACATCCCCGCGGCTCGAACCGGATGACCCGACACCGATCCTCAATCAACTCCGCGACTGTCCCAAGGTAGTCATCGCAACCAGGACCGCCGTTGAAAACGAGCGTCGGTGTACCCTTGCCGGTACAGATCGACCAAAGTCGTGCTTCACCTGCTTGCACGAAGTTCTCGCCATTGTTGAAAGCCATGCTGGAAATAATATCACCTGTCCCGTGATAGCGACACGGCAAGGAGTACCGACCGGTCTCCCGATAAACATCCAGGCGGCGAACGTGGGATGATCTGGCGACTTGACATTTCCGGCGACGGATTAGGTAAGATAGTTATATTATGCAAGCCGTCATTCTCGCCGGGGAGCGGGGCGCACCCCTTTACCCTTTAACCGCCCGCCAACCCCGAGCGATGCTCCCACTTGTCGGCAAGCCTCTCGTACAGTACCAGCTGGAACTCCTGATCAAGCACGGCATTACCGAGGCGATTTTGTGCTTGCAGGTGATGCCGGAAGCGTTCGAGTCGCGGTTCAAGGAGGGCGATGCACTGGGAATGACGCTTCGATACCACCGGGAACTGGCTCCGCTCGGCACGGCGGGCGCGGTGCGCTCGGTATTGACCCGACTGATCGAGGAGTCGGTTCTGGTACTCAATGGGCACAACCTGACCGATGCCGACCTGACCCGGTTACTCGAATCACATAAGGAGCGCGACGCGGGTGTCACCATGCTTCTGGCGCAGGTCGAGAATCCGTCCCGGTTCGGCGTCGTTTCGTTCGACAGCGACGGCAAGATCACGGCGTTCCGCGAAAAACCGTCGGTCGAGGAGACTCAATCCGGATTCGTGAACGCCGGGGTGTATGTGATCCGCCGCGATCTTCTGCGTCGTATGCCACCCGATACCGAGGTGTCGTTCGAGCGGCAACTGTTTCCACAACTGTTAACCGAAGGCGTCGCCATGTACGGCGTCGTGAACGAAGGACGGTACTGGCGGTCCATCGCGACGCTCCCCGACTACCAGCAGGCACAAGCCGACATTCTGGAACATACCGTGGATGCCATCATCGGCGGGAACGAAGTGCGGCAGGGGGTCTGGGTCGGCGACCACGCCGTCATCCATCCGACCGCGCGACTTTCCGGGCGGATTTTCGTCAACCATCACACGGAAATCGGCAAGGAGGTTCGCATTTCCGGCGTCTGTGCCATCGGCTCCCGATGCCGCATTGACGACGGTGCGATCATCGAGGATTCTATCCTGTGGCGGGGTACGACCATCGAAACGGGCGCGACCGTGCGCGGGTGTATTCTCGGCGATAACTGCGTCGTACGCACCGGCGCGAATGTCCAACCGGGGTCGGTGATCGGCGCGGACGCCGTGATCGCGTCGGTGGTGGCGAAGTTGCCGTCGCGGGGCGATATCCAGCGGGCGGCGATCAAGTTCGGTACCGACGGTTGGCGCGGCATCATCGCCGACGATTTCACGGTAGACAATGTGCGCATCGTGACCCAGGCGGTGTGCAACTGGATAAAATCGGGCGCAGTTTCGGGGGAAGGACTGGTTATCGGCTATGATCGCCGCGCTCAGTCCGAGTGGTTTGCTCGCGCTGTCGCGCAGGTCGCGGTGGCGAACGGCGTTCCCACTTACCTGTCGGACCGCGAGTGTACCTCGCCCGCCGTCTCGTTCGCGTGTCGCTACTACGGCGCGTCCGCGGGACTGATGATTACCGGCTCGCACAATCCGCCGCAATACAACGGTCTGAAGATCAAGGCGCACTACGGCGGGTCGGCGACGCCGGAGATGGTCGGGCAGATCGAGGAGCATTTGCGCCAGTTACTCCGCTCCGGTGCCGCTCCGCAGACGCGACGGGAGAACCCGCCCACGGAAAACATCGCCGCACCGTTCTTAGCCCACTGCGGACGGTTCACCGATTTGAAAAAGATACGCGAGGCGGGATTAAAAGTGGTCGTTGACCCGATGTACGGCTCCGGGGCGGGATACCTGACCAACATTCTACGCGGCGCGGAGGTGGATGTCATCGAGATCCGCTCCGAGCGTAACCCGTATTTCGGCGGCATCACTCCCGAACCGATAGAGCAGAATATGAACGCCCTCTTTGAGGCGGTGCGCGAGAGCGGTGCGTCGGTCGGGATCTGCCTGGACGGTGACGGCGACCGCTTAGCCGCGTGCGACTCGCAGGGGCGATACGTGGACTGCCACCGGATTTTTACCATACTGCTAAAACACCTGTTCACCGTGAAGAAATGGACGGGCGGTGTCGTGCGGACCGTATCTACCACGCGCATGCTCGACAGGCTGTGTGCGAAATACGGCTTGCCGCTTTCCGAGACCCCGATCGGTTTCAAATATATTTGCGAGAAGATGCTCACGGAAGATATTCTTATCGGCGGCGAGGAGTCGGGGGGCATCGGCATCAAGAACCATTTGCCGGAGCGTGACGGAGTGCTGATGGGGCTTTTATTGCTGGAGGCGATGGCGGTATCCGGCAAGCTGCTCGAAGAGTTGATTGACGATATTTACGCCGAAGTCGGCTTCCACGCATACACGCGAAACGACTTGCACCCGACCCCGGAAAAAATGCCGAAGATCATCGCCGCGCTTCAGGGCTTGAAAGTATCCGAATTCGCGGGCGAGTCGCTCAAAGGGATCACGCGCAAAGACGGTACGCTTCTCACGTTCGCCGACGAATCGTGGCTCCTCCTGCGCCCGTCCGGCACGGAACCGCTGGTGCGCGTCTACGCCGAAGCACCCTCGCAGGAGCGGGCGGACGAATTAGTCATGGCGGGCGTCACTCTTATCGAAGGGGTATAGGATGCTGGCACTAACGGACGAAATCCGTGAGCGGTTGTACCAGACGTTGTCGTGCAAGGAGAGTAAGGCACTTTCCGATGAACGTCTCGAAGAGATCATCGCATGGCTCATCAGTATCCGTAGCCGTCCGCAGGTATTCTTCGAAACATGCACCCCCGAGAGCGTTCTGAACTCCCTTTACTGGTTTCGCAATGGCTTTACGTTGTGCGGCTACAAGTATGCACAGTATCACTACCACGTTTGGGAAAAGCATGGGTGTGATCCCAACAGACCAGTACTCGATTTGCGCGAACGTGGTATTTCTGAGGAAATAATCGTCCAAGAGATACTCGACGTTGAAATCGAAGCCTGGGGTCACTGCCTCCAGAAACATATGCAATCCGCCACTTCATACCGCAAGTGCAAATAATACGCAAAAAATTTCCAATCCAGAGTTTGAAGCAAGCATCGCCGGTGGGTAATGATACCTGTGCACTTTACACCTATGAGAGGGTTATGATTCGATTCATAGTGTAATCGCTACTGTCGCTTTTTATCTACGGGACGCGAAGAATCATTTCACGGAATACCTGTCTCGACAGTTCTCTTCAAACCGTGGTGTGTACCTCTTTTCTAACCAATTTAACGTGCTCGCTATAGAAAGGCGATTTCGACTATGGTTTCACGCCGAAATTTAAGAAGCGTATGGCTGACACTCACCGGCACCCTGACGGGGCTTGTTTGGGGCGTAACACAGGCATATGCCTGTGGGCTGTGCGATGATCCGCAACATTTTATTAGCGGACATCTTGCAACCCCGACAAGCACAGCGACTACGGACATCGCCGAACCGGGTTATAACCTGGGTAGTTTCAATATCATCATTAGACCGAATGCCACCCTGTCCAACGATGCTGCTGCTCTCGCCGCCTTCGAGCGTGCGGCAACGAACTGGGAGCGGTACATATCGGACCCGATTACGGTCACGATTGACGCCGGTTTCGAAAGTCTGGGTGGGGGGATTCTGGGGTCAACACGTCCGAGAGCGTTCGCCTACAACTATGATTTTTTGCGCGGTCAGGTAGTCACTGACGCCACGGACGAAGGGGCGAACGATACCGTCGCTACCCGCGTACCGACAAGCGCACAATTCAGTAACGCACTTCTCCCCTCAGGGTTCAGTCTCTCTGGGGGATTGGCGGGAACGAAGGCGAACCTGAAAGCGTTGGGGATTACTGATTTAGACGAAACTCAAGGCGACTCGGACGGCATCATCAACTTCAGTACGAACTTTGCGTTCGACTATGACAACACTGATAATATGAACACGAATCTGACCGACTTCGAAACCGTGGCGACGCACGAAATCGGTCACCTACTTGGTTTTATTTCCGCGGTCGACACCGTTGATACGTCGGCGAGCGGTTCGATCTCGCCTTACACGCTGGATCTCTTCCGTTTTGCCGACAATGTCGCCGGGAGTGATCCAGGGAGTCTTCCCCAATTTATGACCAACGCCCGCTCCTTGCTGACTGGAGTCGAAGCGATCACGGATGATGTGGACTCGGAGTTCCGCATGTCCACGGGTAGAAATAAAGGGGATGGACGCCAAGCCAGTCACTGGAAGGACGGTGACCTTACAGCGGGAAACGTGATCGGCGTGATGGATCCGACCCTTGCAGCGGGGCAAGTGGTGGAAATCTCCGCCGCCGATTTACGTGCCTTCGATCTGATCGGTTATGACATCAATTATCAGCCGGTGCCCGCGCCGCCCGCCGCCATTTCTCTGGGTATCGGAGGATTGGTCGGTCTGCTCGGGGTCGGGGCACGGAAACTGCGCACCCGTCTGCGACGGGATAAGAAGAAATAGTTGCGATTGTATCGGGGTGATCCCTTCCGTGACTGGCTACGACCGGTCGCGGAAGGGATCCTACTTATTTTGCGACAGTGCGGTCCGTAGCACTTCCGCGACGCTCCATGCCTGCCACGGACAACCGTTCGGGTGTTGCGGCTCGCTGGCGTCGAACACCTCCGCGATTCCGCCGACCCCGTAGTCGCCGAGATGGCGCATCACCGGGGAAAGGTCAACGGTGTCGCCGTACACGTTGCGCCGTGCGTCCGCGTAGGGACCGAGGAGCCAGGGCCAGACCGTGCCTTGATGGTACGCCGTGTCGCGGGAGAAACCGTTGCCCTCGTAACGCGGTCGGTACGCCGGGTCGGACGGTGCGAGAGTGCGCAATCCGTAGGGCGTCAATAATTCCCGCGTAACGGTGTCTACGATGGACCGGGTTTCTTCCCGCGAAAGATGCGTGGTCACGGCGGCGGCGATGATCTGATTCGGGCGGATCGCGCGATCCGGCGTCCCGTCCGGCGCGATAACGTCGTATAAGCCGCTCCCGTCCGGTCGGACGAACTTCGACCGGAACGATTCGGCGGCGCGTAACATCAGCGTGAGGTGTGTTTCCTCGCCGAGCAGATCCCAGGCGATTGTCAGGGCATGGATCCAGAGCGCGTTGATCTCGACCGCTTTCCCGATGCGTGGCGTGACGACATAATCGCCGACTTTGGCGTCCATCCAAGTCAGTTGTGTCCCCGCTTCCCCCGCCAAAAGTAAACCGTCCTCGGGGTCCATGCAGATGCCGTATCGGGTGCCCCGCACGTGCCACGAGATGATGTCGCGCAGAACCGGGGCAATCTCGTCGCGGAACGCGCCGTCGCCGGTCGCCGCCTCATACGCTCCACACGCATGGACAAACCAGAGAGTCGCATCCACAGTGTTATAATCCGGGTCTTCCCCGGCGTCCGGAAAGCGGTTCGGGATCATCCCCTGCGAGACATACCCGGCAAACGCCGTCAATATCTCGCGGGCGACATCGAACCGCCTGGTCGCCAGACAGATACCGGGGAGCGCGATAAACGTGTCGCGTCCCCAATCGGTGAACCACGGATACCCGGCAAGGATCGTCGTGCGAACGCCATCGCCGCGCACGACGAACTGGTCGGCGGCGAGGACGAGGTCTGTGAGAGAGGATTCCCGCCCCCCGGTTCCCCCAGAATTGGGGGCGGAGCTACTCGGACGTAATGCCAGGGCAACCAACTCGTTTTGCCGCCGGACGATGTCACCGATCACTAAACTTGCCGGTCGGGGTTCTTCTGGTTCGATGGTCGCTATGAATGTTACCGATTCGATGGCTTTATGAAGAGCGATAGTCGCGGACGCCGGGCAATACAGGTGTTCGATGGGGTCTTGTCCGCGCTCGGCTTCGCGTTCGTGGAAATTGTTTCTATGCCACCAACCGGCGCGGCTCCACTTCGCGCCCGGAAGTAGAAGGCGGAGCATCGGAGCGTCCGGGGTCGCTTGCAACTGGTAGCCATTCTCGACGAAGCCATGCCGCGCCGGGAAATCATCCCAGGGGCGCATTTGATGATGATAATCTTTCCAGGCAACGAGCGGGGCGAGCGTCAGGTCCACGTCCACGCCCCCGACACGCGCATACGTCACATAAACGGTATTCTTCCCCGGCGCGAGAAATATCCGCTTGATGATCCGTAAACCATTCGGGAAATCGAACTGCCAGGTCGGGACCGGCAACGAATCGAACGCAGTGATATAGTGCCAGCCTTGTGGGTGTAGCGTACCGTCCGCGTACCGTCCGGTGTGCAGATCATATGCGACGCCATTCATGGTCACGGTCTCATGCAAGCAGGAAAGCAGGACCATACGGTGGGTGGGCGGGCGAAGCGCGGCGGTCAGTAATGCGTGGTATCCGCGTGTCGCGACCCCGGCGACCGTCCCCGATGCGAACGACCCGGTGCCATTGGTCGAAAGCCATTCGCGGCGGGAGCAGGAAACGTAATCGGCAAGCGTCTCGGCGGAAAGCGTCATGCCGGTAGTGTACCCGCCCCGTGTTTCATAATGTTTCATCCGTATGCCCCTTTTCATAGAAATCGCTTTTGTAGTACAATAGGTCACGGGACCCTTACGAACGTTCGGCGTTGCCATGCAAGAGGCAATGGAGCACGATTGGACGGAAACTGAACCGGAATGAGCAAACAAAGCAAGCGGATCGTTCTCTTTACCTGGGGGTCGTTCGGCGATCTGCATCCCTATATCGCCCTCGCACAGGGCTTGAAAGAGCGGGGGCATCGTCCCGCGATTGCCACCGTCGCCTTTTACCGGGAAAAAATAGAGGCAATGGGGATTGATTTCTTCCCGTTACGTCCTAACCTCCCCCCGTTTGATTTAGTCCCCAACATGGCGCGACGCTGGATGCAGGGGCGTAGCGGCACGAAATCCGTGGTGCGCGATACGCTGATGCCGTCGCTCCGTCTGATGTATGAGGACGCGGTCACGGCGGCGCAGGGCGCGGACCTGCTTTTGTCGCACCCGATCACCTACGCTGTGCCGATTGTCGCCGAAAAATTCGGAATCCCCTGGCTTTCCACAGTGTTACAACCCATCGTATTTGCGTCGGTGTATGATCCGCCGACACCGCCAGGAACTCCCGGTCATACCGGCTGGCTGATGCACCAACTGCCGCCCGGAGCCGTCGCTCCGATTGTGAAACTGGCGAAGATTGACACATTACGCTGGGCGAAAGAGGTGCCGCGTCTTCGCGCCGATCTGGGCATGCCACAAGGCAGACACCCGATTTTCGAGGGACAGTTCTCGCCGTTCGGGACGCTGGTTCTGTTTTCGTCCGCGCTCGCCAAGCCGCAAAGCGACTGGCCCGCGAATGCGTATCAGACCGGCTTCTGCTTCTATGACCGCCTTTCCGATAAGGAAGCCACATTGGAACCGGCACTGGAAGCGTTCCTGCAAGCCGGAGAGCCACCGATCCTGTTCACGCTCGGTACGGCGGCGGTGCTGATGGCGGGAGACTTTTTCCGACAGTCGGCGGAAGCGGCGCGTATGTTGCATCGGCGTGCGATCCTGTTGATCGGCAAGGACCCGCGCAACCGTCCGGACCGCGCCCTCCCCGAAGGGGTTGTCGCGTTCGAGTATGCTCCCTACGGCGAACTAATGAAGCGTGCCGCCGTCGTCGTGCATCAGGGTGGGGTAGGAACGACGGGGCAAGCCCT
>JACMIS010000925.1 GCA_014381035.1 Armatimonadota bacterium | reverse complement strand
TTCTAGGACGCCCCAACCCTCACTCGCTCCGGTTCCGCCTTCTGTTCCGTAACGGCTGTCCGCTTTTCTTCCGTCTTCGCGACCCCGTCGAGTTCGGCACGGGCGGACGCCGCGCTGATCGCTTCGGCGGCGAGGCGTCGCGCGGATTCGGAAAGGTGTTGCAGGTTTTCCGAAGTCGCACTATCGGAGGTGCCATATCCAGTACCCAGTGTCGCGATCCCTTCGCGTAGCGCGGCGATCTGCGCCTCGATCTCGGCGCGGAGCGCCGCCGTGCGTCGGACGGCGAGTCCCGAACGGTCGTTGGCATCGGCGCGGCGAATCAGGGCGTCGGCACGGCGTTCGAGCGACTCCCCGATCACGCGATCCGGGTTCGTCAGGGCGTCCGCCTGCAATAGATCGGCTTCTCGTCGGAGCGCTACGGTATCCACCGGCGACACGGAAACGGCGGGCAGACGGTCAATCGCTTCGCCCAGCGACGCGATAGCGGCTTGCACTTCGGCTTCGGTCTCCGCCCCGACATCCGCCGTCTGCCGAACCGCGTCACGCACGAGGCGTAAGTACGCCTGTTCCAGTTCAGTCGCGCTTGCTTCGATTTCCAGTAATTGGTCTATCTCGCCTTCCGCTAGCGGTTCCTTGTAGCACCATTGAAACGCCACTTGCCCCAAGGGTACCGCCGAAACATACGATAAGGCGGCGGTCACGGCCGCGGAAATGGCAAGCGGCTCGATGTTGCCGTGTTTCGCAAGCGAGATCGCGCTGATCAGTAGGGATACGCCACCGACGATGGCAGGCATACACCATACCGCGCTCATCGTGGACATGGAAGCGGCGGGGAGTCCGGTCGCGGCTTGCTTCTCGGTCAAGCCACTCCCTTTTGCCCATATCCGCCCCAACTTGCCGATTTGTGGAGTGGGAAGTGGCGTTGCCTCTAAATTCGTTCCGGCGTAGTCCCCCTTGCCACGGAGCCCATAAGTGCGGCGGCGGATCAGGGTTCCGTGCTGGCGGTCGCGGAGGTGTTGTGGGAAAAGTTTCATGGCGGTATTTGTACGACACGCCGATTATATCAGCGGTTACAACTGTCGCCTCAAAAAGTGATTTCCAATCCGTCGTACGCGACGGAAATCCCGTGCGGAGCGGCACGTTCGGTCAGTTGATCGTGGCACAGCAGTCCGGTGTGCGAAATATGCGTCAGGTAAAACGGCGCATTCGCGAGCAGGCTTTTCGATGCCGTCAGTTTTTCTTTCACGGCAACGCAACCCGCGAACGTCAGGTGCCCTTCATACCCGGTCTCGCTGACGCCCAGACCGCACTCCAGTACAACGGCGTCCAGCCGACGACCCGAAAGAAACTCCCACGTCGTATCCTGATACCAGCCGGTGTCGGAGGCATACAACAGGGTCTTACCGCTCCCCGGTTCGGTGAGGAGATAGTTCAGGCACATTTCGTCGTCTTTGTGCCGGGACGGAATCGGCGTCGCGACGAGATGCGCGACCGGGTAGCTGCGGAACGGTTCCACGGCGGTCAG
>JACMIS010000924.1 GCA_014381035.1 Armatimonadota bacterium | reverse complement strand
GAGATGTTTTTCTTTATACACCCGGTCCCTTGACAAATAAAGGGACCGGGTGTATTATCACCATAGTTTACCGGTTGCAGTATACCGGTTGCTTTCACCAAGGCAGTGAAGCCATGAAATCATCCAATCAGACACAAATAGATATTTCGGTACCGAACCAGCGTCCCACCCTGCGTGATGTGGCGCGAAGCCTGAATGTGTCTCATACCACTGTATCTCGTGTACTTAACGGTCAGGGAGCCGATTTTATCTCGGCGGAAACGCGGGCACGCGTCATGGAGGCGGCGCGGGTAATGCGCTACCGACCCAATCGTGCCGCACGTACACTCGCGACCGGTAAAACAGGATTCATCTCCCTATGGATCGGCGATCTGTTTCACCCGTACTATGCCCGGACAATGCAACATGTCAGCCGCGAGATCGAAGGCAGCGGCTACGAAACGGTTGTGTTTCACGTGCGTAATGGCGGCGTATCGCCGGGCACTTTGTTCACCGCCGCCGATGGCTTGTTGGTACATGACTGGCCCGGTGTCGTGGAAGCGTATCTGGATTTTGAGCCACACCCTCTGCCACTTGTCAGCATGGGGGTGAGTTGCTCCAAACGGGTGGATTATGTGGCTATTGATCTATATCCCGGTGCAGTCGCCGCAGTACAGCATCTGGTAGACACCGGTCGGCGACGTGTCGCGTACATCACGCATTCGGAAAGCCGCGAACGCAGTGAGGCTCGTTTCCGTGCCTATGAGGATGTCATGACCCAGGCGGGATTACCGACCGAGATCATCGAGACCAAAAGCAATGACCGTCCCCGGTGCCGCGAGGATGTGCGCTCTTATGTGAGTGAACACGGGTGCCCCGATGGTCTGTTTTGTTTGAGCGATGATATGGCAATGGGTGCCTACCGCGCATTCTGTGATGTCGGGCGACGCGTCCCGGAAGACGTGGCGATAGTGGGTTGTGATGGTATCGAGGAGGCGGAATATCTGGAAACACCGCTTTCTACTCTGTCGCTACCGATTCCCGAGATGTGCCGCCTTGCTACCGAGTTTCTGCAACGAAGAATCACCGATCCGACGATTCCTCAGCAGGGGGCGGTTCTACAGCCGACATTATTGCGACGCGCATCGTCGCTGTCATGACTGCCGACAGAAGACAGCGAAAGGAGACACCAGTAAAAATAAGGAAAACGTTTTCTGTTATCAACCGCGCCGACTAACACTCCGGCGCATGACCAACCTATTCCGATGCAGGAGAAATCAATGACCGTACAAACAGCAATGTCCAGCCGTGCAACTCGCACATGTAACCGGTACGCCTTTACGTTGATCGAACTACTAGTCGTTATCGCTATTATCGCCATTCTCGCTGCGATATTATTTCCCGTGTTCGCCCAAGCCCGCGAGAAAGCACGACAAACCTCGTGCCTGAGCAACGTGAAGCAGTTAGGTCTGGCCGCCTTGCAGTATTCTCAGGACTTCGATGAAAGCATGCCACAGGGTTTGTCCGCCTCGTGGGAGAACAGTTGGATAAACGATATTCTTCCGTACGTAAAGACATACGACATTTTCCGTTGCCCCAGTGATTCCCCAGAAGGATTGCAACCCACGGCGGAATATCTCGGGGTAGGAATCTCGTATGCCGCGAATGTTTACTGCGGTGACAAAGCCAATGGTCCCTGGGGCTTCGGCGGAGCGTTCGGCGTAACGGAAACCCCGACACACCCCTTCTGGAACGACACCCCGACCGTCGCGGACTTTTCTCGACCGGCAGATACGATCATGATCGCGGAAAAGCATTTCGAAACTTCCAATACACGGTTGCGCGGAGCGGAATGGACGGATCCGAAGAACTCCGCGCCGGTGATCGGCAATCAGGGCAACTTCGGTTGGTTTCTGAGTTGGATGAGCAAAGGTAGCAACGATCAATACAGCCAGATTCCGGACGGTGGTCGTCCGGCAGATGCGAAGTTTCCGAATGGTCGGACCGGCGGAGTGACGGCGAAGCACTCCGAGTTCGCGAACTTCGTGTTCGTAGATGGTCATGCCAAGGCGATGAAACCGGCTATGACGAATCCGCAGAATTCGACTATTGCCGATGGCTACCAAGCCTATCTGGAGAATAAATCGCGCAACATGTGGGACCGTTCGAGGAAATAAAATGCGATTCAATACAGCGATAGTAGTTTCGTTACTGGCACTGGGAGTATCAACCGGTGGTTGCGAAAATAAAGAGAAGGCACCATCTGCGGCAAACAAAGAGGCATTTACCGGTCCCGCAATGCCGGAAGAAGCCCGTGTCAAAATGCGCGATGCGCAAGCGAAAGCCATGTCAAAAGCTGGGGCAGGTGCCCCACCTCCCGATTCTGGTGCGCCGCCACAAGCAAAGCCCCCTTAGAATCCTCGCCAGGCAGGATACAGGGATGCTTGTAAAAATATTGCCCGCACGAAACGAATATAGTGCGGGCATTTTGCCGATTCAGAAAATCACGGGGCTCACAGGGTCGGAGCACAATTTCATAATTCCGAAAAAACAAATCTATTTCTGCTTGCCCCTGCTCTGACCGCCTTCCGTCTGGTTGTGCTGGTCGTGAGTTATTCATCCCCGGAAGCGATCAGTCCCAGTTCCGCTACGGTACGCCAAGCGAGTGCACACAAACCTGGCGCGTACGTACAGACCAGGCAGGAGCAAGGGAAATGAACCGTATTATCAACCAATAATTCCGGGATTCACAAAAATACTGACGGGAAGACAAAACGACAATTGCCGATGTGCCTTTGTCGCTCTACAATACATCAAAGCAGCGGCGGTGATGGCGCACAATGGGAATATACCCGTCAGCGCGAGGACTCCTGCCGCTTCCCCGCAACGGAGTAGAAACAGAATGCCATTGAAAATAGCCATGATCGGAGCCGGTTCTATCGGCTTCACCCGCCGCCTGATGGGCGACATTCTTACCATCCCCGAACTCGGCGATACGCATTTCGCGTTCACGGACATCAGCCAGCAAAACCTGGACATGGTCACGCAACTTTCCGAGCGCGACATCCGGGGCAACGACCTGCCCGCGACCGTTTCCGCGACCACGGATCGCCGCGCCGCCCTCGCCGACGCCGACTATGTGATCTGCACCATCCGGCAGGGCGGGCTACGCGCCTTCGCCACCGACATTGACATCCCGCTAAAATACGGCATTGACCAATGTGTCGGGGATACGATCTGCGCCGGGGGCATCATGTACGGTCAGCGCGGCATCGCGACGATCCTGGATTTCTGCAAGGACATCAAGGAACTTGCCAAGCCCAACGTCCTGTTTCTGAACTACGCAAACCCGATGGCGATGCTCACCTGGGCGGCGAACGAGGTCGGCGGCGTCAATACGGTCGGGCTGTGCCACGGCGTCCAGGGGGCGCAACACCAGATCGCGTCCTGCGCCGAGAATTGGGCGCGGCGCGAGGGCATGATCGGCG
>JACMIS010000923.1 GCA_014381035.1 Armatimonadota bacterium | reverse complement strand
GAGTCTTATTCCTATATTGCCACACAATGGTGAGAAATCCTGCTCTTTATTGTGCTGGAGTAATGTAAAACAGCGATGTTGCCTTGTTTGAGGGGTATTGAGACCGATCCAAGGCGAGTACACCTGCGACCCGTCTGACCCGAAATCAACGTCGGTGCATCTGATGGATCCTGGGCTAAACAAACATTCGCGGAAAAATTATTTCATTTTTCAAAACAGATTGTATTTGTTCGGAAAGTGTACGGAGTTGGCAGATAGGATCTATTCGTTCCGTTTCAGTCTGGTTTTACGCGGTTAGACCCGCGCAACCGGTATCCAAACTTTTGAATCGTAAAGGAAAACATGTTTATGTCTATTATTTCGCGCTCGCAACCGTCCGTTTCTGCCGTTCGGCGCAATGCGATCACCCGCTTTAGCCCGTCGGGGTCTGCCCGAAGCGGGTTTACCCTGATCGAACTGCTCGTCGTTATCGCCATTATCGCGATCCTTGCCGCGATACTTTTTCCCGTCTTCGCCAAGGCGCGGGAAAGTGCGCGCCGCACTTCGTGCCAGAGCAACCTGAAGCAGATCGGTCTTGCTTTCATGCAGTACGTCCAGGACTACGACGAAACGTTGCCTGGCCGCACCATCGGTCCGAACCCGAACGCGTCGGAGGCCATTTCCTGGCGACGGTTGACGTACCCTTATGTGAAAAGTGTCCAGGTGTATGCCTGCCCCTCGAATGCCTTCAACGAGCAATACACCACCGACAGCATGGACTTTTACCTGAACGCCGCCGGACTGCCGCTTGACTCGCTCCGTTTCAACCGTTCCTATGCGGTGAATGGTCTCGGCAATAGCGGAATATTCGGGGGGGGAAGTGCCCCCATGCCAGCGAATGATGGGAAATCATTGGCGGAGATCCGGGACACGGCGAATACCCTGTACGTCGCGGATTACGACTTCTTCTATAGCGAGTTGACGATCCAGGACGTAAACACCGTTGCTTCGGGACACCTGGGGACGGTCAACTTCGTGTTCGCGGACGGTCATGTCAAATCCATGAAACCCACCGCCACAGGGTCGCCCGTGAATATGTGGAACATCGAGGAGAATGTGGGAGACGCCGATCCGACGCTGATGGGGCACTTGAAGACCTGGGAGGCAAAAGTCATCCGCAAGTAATCCTACGCATAGCACTCCCCTGGCGGCACATCATGTACGTCCAGGGAATGGGCTTTTTACACGGGGCGGGATATAATATTCTCCGTGATCCTCTGATTAAACATCGCCCGAGGAGAGGGACGAAGGATATGCAGCGTTCGAACAAAATCCGCTTATTCCGCCCCGCGAGACAGAAATCCCGCTCTGCCTTCACGCTGATCGAGTTGCTGGTCGTTATCGCGATAATCGCCCTGCTCGCCGCGATACTTTTTCCCGTCTTCGCGCAAGCCCGCGCCAAAGCCCGCGCCGCGTCGTGCATCAGTAACGAAAAGCAGATCGGACTCGCGGTGATGCAATACGCGCAGGACTTCGACGAAACCTTTCCTGTCGGACATTTTGTCGGGCGGGGATGGGCGGGGCAACTATTCTCCTACGTCAAAAGCACCGGCATCTTCACCTGCCCGGAGGACCCGACCGAAGCGGTCGGCAAGAAGACCGCAGTCTCTTACGGCATGAACATGTGGCTCGTCGAAAACAAACCGGCGGTGGTCATCGCCAACCAGAAGGCTCCGGCGAAAACAGTGATGCTTTTCGAAGTCACCGGCGTGATCGCGGATGTTACCGACCCGAACGAGTTCACGTCGGCAATCGGCTGTGGCGGCGACCCTGCCGGAAGCGGCTGGATCGATCACAACGGCGGCGTCGGCAGTTATGACACCGGAGTGATGGGGATCCCACCGCGTACCACGGTCGCCTTTGTGCGTAACAAGACACGCGGTCGCCACAGCAACGGCGCGAACTTTCTGCTATGCGACGGTCACGTCAAGTTTCTTCACCGCGACCAGGTGTCTACAGGGAATCCCGCCCTGTTGCCAAACTGTCCGCAAGAACCGACAACGACTGAATGCGGCAACAACGGCTACTATGCCGCCGGAACGGACGCCGCCCCGGCAACCTTCAGCCCGAACTAAAAACATTCCATCAGCGTGCGTGATTCCTGCTGGTGTTAAGCAGGTCGCGGCAGTATCATAGGCGAAGTCTGTATTTGTTATGATAAAGTCCACGACGAAATTGATCGGATGCACACCGCGTCTTGCCTTGCTTCTGATGGCGTTGCCATTTTTCCTCTCTGGTTGCGCCAAACCTGACGCCCGCGCCGCTTCCCCGTCCGCGCAGACCGCTATCGGCACTGAGCCGATGACACCGCCCCGGTTCGTCGTTTCGGTAGCGGACGGAAAATTACCCCCGAACACGACCGGTCGATTGATGATCGTGCTCGATCCGGACGAAGATGACACCGGCGATTTACGCCGCCGCCTCGACGACGTAGAGGAGGCACGTGACGGTGCCGTATTTGGGATGGACGCCACGTTCACCCGAGCGACGAGCACCATACGGATGAACACCGCGCAAAAGACCGTGCGTTCGTTTAACTTCTTCCACGACAACCCGGGCGAAGGGTTTGTCGCCGGAACCTACCGGGTACAAGCCGTGTTCACGCACAACCCCGATTTTCGTAGCGCGGATGCCCCCGGTAATCTTTACTCGAAACCACGCGCTGTCACGCTGCCGTCCGATAAACCGGTCGCGCTCACGCTGTCCGAGGTTGAGCCGAAGGAATCTCAGCCCGCCGAGACCGCCGCCCTGAAATGGGTAAAGATCCGCTCCGACCTGCTCTCGAAGTTTTACAAACGCCCGATCTTTCTGCGAGCGGGCGTCGTCCTTCCCTCCGACTATTCCGAAGCCCCCGCAAAACCATATCTGCTATGTGTCCGCATCGGCGGTTTTCATACCCGGTACACCGCAGCGCGACAGGGACGACCGCATCCCGGCGTCGTGCAGTTATATCTGGACGGCGACGGACCGTTCGGCGATTCCTACTCGGTCAATAGCGCGGTGTCCGGTCCCTACGGCGACGCGACCATTCAGGAGTTATTACCCGAGGTCGAAAAGCGGTTCCATTGCGGCGGCGCGGCACGGCGGCGGTTCACTACCGGCGGCTCCACGGGTGGCTGGGTTTCGCTCGCCCTGCAAATCTACTACCCGGACACGTTCGTCGGGTGTTGGTCGGGCTACCCGGACTCGCTCGATTTCAAAACGTACCAGAACATTGATCTGTATACCGACGCGAACGCCTACACCGCGCCGGATGGTTCGGAGCGAGTTTCCGCCCGCGACGCGCTGACGGGCGCGACCCGATGGACGGTGCGCGAGGAGTGCGCCCTGGAAAATGTGCGCGGCACGAACGGTTCCTACACCACGAGCGGCGGGCAATGGGGGGCGTGGAACGCCGTCTACGGTTCGCCGGACAAGACCGGGCAACCCGTGCCGTTCTGGGACCCCGTCACCGGAAAGATCAACCGGGACGCGGCGGACAAAAGCGGGATGCAGTACGACCTGCGCCGCTACTGCGCGGCGAACTGGAAAACGCTCGCCCCGAAATTAGACGGCAAACTGCATATCTGGGTCGGGGAGCGCGATGAATACTTCCTGAACGGCGGCGTCCACCGGTTCGACGACTTCCTCAAATCCGCCTCGCCGAAGATCGCCACCCGCATCGAATACTCCCTCGTCGCCGGTCACGGCTGGGAACCCCGCTCCCGCTCGGCGATACTCGACGAGATGATCGCAACGTCGAAGAAGTAACGCTGTTGTGATCGATGCATAACAAAAGCGGCGCGGACAGAAAACCTGTCCGCGCCGCTTTTGATCAAACTATCTAACTGTTAGTGGGAACCGCAGGAGCCGCAGCCGCCGCCCGCGCCGGTATCCAGACCGT
>JACMIS010000119.1 GCA_014381035.1 Armatimonadota bacterium | reverse complement strand
CGCCGGTGGAGTCACTTTCTGCGACGATGTCGCTAGTCAAACTCGCCGGATTGTCCCCCGAAGAGCGTGCCGCCGTGTTCGGCGCGAACGCGCGTCGCTTGCTCGGAATCGCCACGCCCGCCGGGGCATAGTTTTAAGGAGACCCAACCTATGAGTACCCCGTCCTTTATCGATGTTCACTGCGGGTTCGGTGGCACCGTCGCCGCCCGCCACTGGGATTCGCCTGACGCCATCCGGGAGGCAATGCAGCAACGTGGAATCGGAATGGCGTTTGCTTCCTCGCTATCGGCACGTATCTACGACCCTATCGAGGGGAACGACGAACTCGCCGCGATGGTCGGCACCGGCGACGAGATCGTGGACTTGCGCGGCTGGCTCGTTGTGCATCCGTCCCGCGCCGAAGACGGTCACGTTCAAATGCGGAAGTATCTGCTCTCGCCGCGCTTTGTCGGCGTCGCTTTATACCCCGACCCGCTGACGGGCTTGCCCATTCTTGCCCGCAACGCCGCCGAAGCCGTCACGTCGTTTCGCCGCTATTCCAAACCGGTACTGGTTCATGCACCGACGGCGGCGGCGATGTACGAAGTGGTTCGTCTATCGCAGGACTTTAACGGCGTGAAGTTTATCGCGTCAGGGATGGGGGGCGAAGAGTGGCGGGAAGCGATTCAGATGTCTACCAAACCGCTGAATCTGTATCTGGACATCTCCGGCTCCCTATGCCCCGACAAAATAGATTACGCGCTATCGGAAATGGGCGGGGTGCGCAAACTGCTTTTCGCGTCCGGTGCGCCAATGACCGACCCGGCGGCGGTTCTGGCAATGCTTTTCGAGTCGCAACTACCGGAAGAAGACCGCGCCAAAGTCCTTTATGGAAACGCGCTTCGTTTGTTCGGTTTCGCTACTCAGGACGATGAGGAGACGCCCGACCTTGCTCCGATGGGTGGGTAGATTCAAATATTATTCGAGAATGGCTACATCTTCGAAAGCGGATATAAACTTCCAATCAAGCCTATGACTTCCAGCAACATTCGCCTCGCGTTATCGTCTTACTCGTACTGGCATTTTCGGGAGCCGAAAGTCCCGGTCGAATCAGTGATCGAACGCGCCTCGGAACTCGGTGTGTCTGGAGTGGATATTCTGCACCAGCAACTAATTAGCGCGGAAAACGGATACCTGCAAGGCTTGAAGCGCACGGCGTTTCGCGGCGGCGTGGACCTCGTCAATCTTTCGATCCATCAGAATTTTGTCTCGCCGGATCCGGAGGTTCGCGCCCGGCATGTCACTCACACCAAGGACTGTATCGAGACGGCGTATCGGTTGGGCATCCCCTGTATCCGATTGAATTCCGGGCGATGGGGAACTATCGCCTCGTTCGACGAACTGATGGACAGGCGGGGCGAAGAGCCACCGATTCCCGGCTATACCGAGGACGACGCTTTCGGGTGGTGCGCGGATTGTATCGCGGAATGCTTGCCGAAGGCGGAAGAGTGCGGCGTTATTCTTGCACTGGAGAATCATTGGGGCTTGACGCGTTTGCCGGAAGGGGTATTACGCCTTTTGGATGCGGTGCCGTCGCCGTGGCTCGGCGCGTTGATGGACACTGGGAACTTCCGCGAAGATTTATACGAGCGGTTGGAAAAGATGGCTCCTCGCACGGTGTTTGTCCAGGCGAAAGCCTACCCCGGCGGGGGGGAGTGGTACACGCTTGATATTGACTACCAACGTGTCGCGCAGATTCTTCGCGCCGTTAATTATAGCGGCTACATTTCGCTGGAAATGGAAGGCAAGGAATCGCCGGAAACCGCTGTGCCGAAAAGTCTGGATGTGCTACGGGAAGCGTTCGGTATTAGCCGCTGAATGGATACGGGTAATCGCTCTTCCAAATATCCGCCGCCAGTTGCTTGGCAAACTCGACATTGAGCCGATGGCTGGGCTTGAATGCGAAGATTTGCATATTGTGACGCGGCAAACCCGCGAGAGCGAAATCGCCGATCAGGTCGAGTAACTTGTGACGAGCCAGTTCGTTCTGAAACCGGAGCGGACGCGAGTAATGGTCGGGATAAATCACCACCGCGTTTTCCTCGCTCCCCCCGAGTGCCAGCCCCGCTTTTCGTAAGGCTTCCACTTCCTCGATAAACCCGAACGTTCGTGCCGGGGCGATATTCTTCGCGTAGCTACCGGGGTGCGCCTCAAAGTGTGCGACCTGTGTCCCGATCAGTGGGTGATCGAACTGGACAACCACGGTGACGGAGAACTGTTTTGCATCAAACGCGGTAATAAAGGAACCGCCGTTCCCCGTCACGAGATAATCACCCTCCGGTGCCATCGCCTTTTCCCTGCGCAGTTTAGGCAAACCGGCACGCGACAAGGCTTCCACCCATAGATTCGCGCTCCCATCGCCGATGGGCAATTCTACCCCTTCGACGTCAATGTACAGGTCTTCTAAGTACAACCCTTCGAATCGCTGGCTGGCGACTGCGGACATCAAATGCTCCACGGTCGAGATCGTTACGCCGTCTCTGCCGAGCACCGTACATCGCGCCGTATCCACCACGGATTGCGCACGGGCGGGGATTTCGACGCCCTGTGCCCGAAAAACAATGCCCGCGCCGAGGGGCGCGGGCGATAACGTGACGCGGGAGGGGGTGCCGGTGTGGATGCCGATTCCTTCCACAGTCACGGCTTGTGTTATAGTACGCGACGACCGGCGACCGAGCATTACGAACCCTTCGCGGCTAACTTCGCTTCGAGTTCGGCGACCCGTTTTTCCATCTCGCGGAATGCTTTCAGCAAGTCGGGCAGTTGGTTTGCCGCCGCGCTGGTTTTCAGGCTTTCCTTGTGCGGTCGCGCCGGATAGCCGGAAACGTGGCTCTTTGCCGCGATGTCGCCGAATACGCCGGATTGTGCGCTGACAACCGCGTAGTCGCCGATCTTGACCTGCTCTTTAACGCCCGCTTGACCTGCGATGATAACGTTCCTGCCGGTCTCGACGCCGCCCGCAAGCCCGACCTGCGCGACAATCAAACAGTCCTCGCCGATTTCGCAGTTGTGTCCGATATGAACCAGATTATCAATCTTCGTGCCGCGCCCGATGCGTGTCGTGCCGGTCCGTGCGCGGTCAATCGTGACATTCGCGCCGATCTCGACATCATCACCGACCGCAACGTTGCCGATCTGGGGCACTTTGCGATGCTTACCGCCCGAAGTCAGATAGCCGTATCCATCCGCGCCGAGCACGGAACCGCTGTGCAAAATACAGTTCGTGCCGACGATAGTGCCGCGCAGGAGCGACACATTCGGATACACCGTGGTATTATCGCCGATCTCGACATCGTCACCCAGGAAAACGAGCGGGTGGATCGTGACATTATCGCCAAGACGAACGTTTTCACCGAACACGCAGTTCGCTCCGACCGAAACATTCGCACCGTGGCGGAAATCGGAACCCACGACAGCCGTGTGGTGCATTTCGCGATTCTGATACTGCTCGGGCGCGAAAAGATCCAGCAATTGCGCGAAAGCAAGGCGCGGGTTCGCGACCTGGATCAGCGTTTTCGAGGAAAGCCCGCCGTTCGCCAAAGCATCGTCGAAGTTTGCTTCCGGGGTAAGGATGGCAGACGCTTGCGATTGCGCGGCATTGGCGAGGAAGCGAACACTCTCCGCGAACGTAATATCGCCGCTCTGTGCGTCCTCAATCGCCGCGATACCGCGAATCACCGTGTGCGGATCGCCGAAAACGCGCCCCTGCACCAGATCCGCGAGTTCGCTGACCGTGCGTACTTTGTTAGAAATATTTTCCTGATTGACCATCGAAGTGTTTCGTCTGCTTCCCGGAGGCATCTTGTTGCCCGTTCACCGCACCGCGAGTAGTACCAATAACTGTATGGTGGCGTTCCCGATTTTCGCAAATAGGGTTGTTAACTATGGTGCTGATTGTTTTGACAGCGTAATCGCGTCAACGTTACCAAAAATCCACCGCTGAAAATCGGCGGTTCGGTTGGGTGTATTAGAAGCAGAACTGAAGACTGGTTCGATGTTATGAGAAAGCCCGGCGTCACGCACGGCGGCGAGTACGTCGCGTTGGATGGTGGTACGGATCGCGGCACGTTCCGCCGAGAGGCGGCGGGAAAGATCGCCCGTAAGAGGTGACGACGTTACCACAGAAGGAATTGCAGAAAGAGAAGACGATCCTCGATCCGATATTTTCGACACACTCGACCGGGTGAAACGCTCGGTTTGTTGCAGGTTCAGGAGGAGGATGGCAAGTTCACTACGGATAGCTGCTAACTCCGACCGACTTTGATCACGCATCGGTAATTTTGCCAGCTGCTCTTCCACCCAGATCGCATTGTCGGAGCGGATCGTGGCAATGGCGTCGGCTATCAAACCATTATTGAATGTGGTATCCCGCTCGTTCGCAGCGCGAATTTTTGCCAATTGTGCTTCCAGATCACGGAGCAGTTTCGTCATACGTGCCTCGTCACTGGTTAAAAACGGCTCTTCATCTGTCGGAGGCGGATTTGCTTCGCGCTCCCGCAACGTCGCGATCTGCGCTTCCAACCTTTTTTCGCTGGGAAGGTTCGTTTCCGGGTCGCGTGCCACGGAAATGATGTTGTTGTTACTCAGGTTCAACCGCGCCGCGTTTCGGCGGATGCGGGTATCGCGGGCGGTGTCCGAGCGTGCGGCTATCGCGAGGCGGGTCTCGTTCTCGATACTTGCTCGTGCCTCCGCTTCTTGTTCGGCACTACGAGCACGAGCGATGCCTTCGAGTTCGGAGCGTTTCTCGTCGCGGATTCTTTGATTGGTGTTGCGCAACGCGGTGATATAGCGCGACAAAGTGGTTTCTGCGTTCCGGCGGAGGCTGTTTCTTGCCCCCGTGTTGCGCTGTATATCGGTTATATTGGCGGTCTGCGAGGATAGGGGAGCGAACCTGACTCGGATCAGCGGCGCAACCGGTCGGGCGACGCTGTCACGGCGAATCCGCTCCGCAATGGCGTCCAGTTCGCGCAAGGACGGCGTTAGCGGGTGCGCTTCGGTGAGGGTTTGAAGCCTTACATAAGCACGTTGGGGCTTCGGGGCAGGCTTTGCGGCACGCGGAGGCGCGCAACCAGCGAGTATAATGGCAAACAGAACCGGCACCGATACGAAAGGAATAGACCATTGGTACCGGTTTGCTTGCTTACTTGTTGACTTCTTTAACCACATCGTCGGTAATGTCTATCGTCGCATAGATCGCGATGTCGCCGGTGAAAACGACCGCTAACCCTTTTGTTTTCGCGACTTTCGCCACTGCGGCACGCACGGCGACCAGTGCCTTCTGCTCCGCATCACGAACTTTATCCTGAAGTTTCGCACTCAGTGAACGGTTGAACTGTTGCAAGGAGGCTCCTCCTTTTTCATACGTATCACTCAGCAGCGAAAATCGCGCCGCCTGTGCTTCATCCGGCTTCGGCGTGTTTTGAAGGGTCGTCATTTCTCGCTTTTGCTGATCCCCCTTCTCTTCGAGTTGGCTGATGCGTTTTTGCTCTGCTTCTGTCGGCTTATCTTTCTCGTAGAGTGTACCCAATTCTGTGATCTCCGCGTCGGTCAGGAAGCGTGCCGACCCTTGTGCGAGTCGTTGCAGGATCGCCGTATAACTTCTCTCCGTGCGTTGCAGTTCGCTGGATACCGAGGTGCGCGATTTCGATTCGTTTAATACCTTGTTGATGTCCACCATGCCGAATTGCGCGACATCAGCGGCGGCGGGCGCGGCAATCGCCGGAAGGGCAAAGGTGCCCCCGCCAATCAGCACACTCGCTGTGATACCAATAATCGGTAGCAGGGACTTTTTCAGAGCGGGAAATACTGTAATCAAAAACATAACTCCTTAAAAGGCGATTTTAGAACGCCTGACCTATTGAAAAGTGGGTGCGGTTCGTTTCGCCGATACCGTAATCGAGGCGCACGGGTCCAACGGGGGTTTTGACCCGCACCCCGATGCCGAGACCGATACGGGGCGAGAAGTTGCCGTGTTGCTCGAAGCCCGCGATATTTTCGCGGTTGAATCCATTCGCGCCCCACGCATCTCCAACATCTACGAAAAAGACGCCGTTCAGCGTTCCTGATTTGCGGTCGAGCGGGAAGCGTAGTTCGCTCGATACGAGGAATATATTGTTGCCCCAGAACCGGTCATCGTTGTACCCACGCAGGTTGTCCGCGCCGCCCATGAAGTACTGTTCGGAAAATCCGATGTTGCCGGTCGAGGTGCCCATTAGCAGGCGAGACGCAAACACCGTCTTCGGCTTCTTCAAATCAGCCAGATCGCGTTTCTTGCCGTCGAGTGGGTAGTAGAAACGGAGGTCGATGTTCCCCTTGGTGAAGGACCCGCTCTGATTCCGCGTTTCCACGATAGCGCGAGGGACGCCGGGTGTGGTCGCATCATCAATGAACAACGGGTTCGAGCGCGGGTCCTGATAATCGTAGTTGCCTGTGCCGAACTCCAGGGCGGGAGAGATGTAAATTCCGCTTGCCGGGTCTTGTTCGTTGTCACGGGTGTTGTTCACCCCGCGTAGCGTCACCGACGAAACATTTCCTCGCGAAACCAGGGACCCGCGAATATTGTTGATCTCATCCACCGTCAGTTGGTCGTAGTTCGCTTGCAGGTTGTTCGCCCGCACATTCTCGGCGCGGAACGACGCGAAAGCGCGGCTAAAATCCGACAGGGGGCGTGCGACAGTCACCGAACCGCCCTGGCGTTCCTCGTAATACTGATCGTCGTTTGTGCCCGAGGTCAGGTTGCTCGATAACGCACGGTTGAAGCGGAACGCGAACCGGTTGTAAATGTTCGCCGATAGCGAGGTGTTGCGTTTATCTATCCACGGTTCGGTGAAGCCGAGGTCGAACTGGTTGCGCGAGGAAATCCCGCCCACGGTCCACGAAAGGTTGAGCGTCTGCCCGCGTCCCTGGAAGTTGTTCTCGTTGAGCGACAGGGTTCCGGTCAACCGCTGGCGCACGGAGTAGCCGACGGACACGCCGACCTGCCCGGTGCGCTGCTCCTGAACCGGGACTACAAGGCGGACCTGTCCTAAATCGGAGCCGTCCTCGCCGCGCCATCCTTCGACGTTCGCGAACAAGCCGAGGTTATAGATGCGTTGCAGGTCGCGCTGGATCGTATTCCGGTTGAATGGCTCGCCGACTTTGGTGCGCATTTCACGGGTGACGACCGTGGAACGTGTTTTCTTGATCCCTTCGATCTCGATGGATTCGACCACGGTTTCGAGTATCGGAATCGTGAGGATCCCGGTCTTCGGGTCGATCCCGACTTCGTTGGTAACCAGCGCGGCGAATCCCCGCCCTTGATACTCCTGCTGGATCCGCAGAAGGTCTTGATCCAGCGTCACTGAGTTCAGAACAGTGTCGGGAGTGGTTTGCAGTTTCGGCAACAGGTCTTTGGTTTTAATGGATTTATTGCCGGTCAAGACAATCTGCTTGACGACCTCGTTCTCGACGACCTCGAAAATTACCCGTAGGCGACCGTCCGCGGTGGTTTCGAAGCGCCCGAACACGGACGCATACAACCCGATCTCGCGGATTCGTTGCCGGGCTTCGGTGAACGCGGTGGAGGCGAAGGGGGCGCCGTCCTTGATGCCCGCGCTGGCGGCGGCGGTACGCGCCACTTGCGTGGCGGTGCGGACAGTGCCGCGGATCTCGACTTCCGCGACGGTTTGCCCTTCCTGGGCGTGTGCGCTTGAGGCGCAAAAAATGGCTGGCAGAACAACAGCGAGAGCGGCAGACGTGCCGAAACGAAAACGGTCAAACATCGGTGGTGCTAAATCTCCGAAAAAAGTTGAAAGGCGGGGGAGTTTCCGCGCCCTGCCGCGCACGTTTTTTGCTTGCGGCAGGTGTTATGACTATAGTCCGCGGTAATAGGGTTCGAGTTTTTGTCGGACCATGTTTCGCGCCCGGTGTAGACGCGTCTTCACAGCGGGCACCGTAAGATCGGTGACGCGTGCGATTTCATCATACGAGAGGTCATCCACCTCGGCGAGTACGAATACGACCTTATAGTCCGGTTTCAAGGATTCCACGGCGCGGTGCAAACGTGCGGCGAACTCCTTGTCCATCAACGCCTGCTCGGGGACATTGCGCCAGTCGGCGACTTCGCGTCCGAGCTCGCCCGAATCGGTCTCGATCCCGTCGTCCAGACTCACCGGCTCGCGTTCACGCTGACGGTCGCGCTGTTTGAAACGGTTCTTGCAGTTATTGACGGCGATCTGGTGGAGCCAGGTCGAAACGCGGGCATCGCCCCGGAACCGATCCCAGGCGCGGAACGCGTTCACGAACGTTTCTACGGTCAAGTCCTCGGCATCCTCGTGATCGCCGATGATTCGCAGGATCAGGTTGTATATTTTCGGCTGGTACTTTTTGTGAATCTGTTCGAAAGTTAATTTACGGTCATCGTCTATCGCAGTCGCCGATGATGGAACGGGGCGTTCCATCGTCGCAGACGACGGCGTAGCCGCCACAGACGGCTCATCCACGCTTGATTGTCCTCCCCGGCTCGGCGGAAGGTCACGTCCCGAATGCGGCGGTGGTGCCGAACCGGCTGCCGGTCGCGCGGGTGGGGCAAGGGAGGAGGGTTTCATAAACGGCAACGCACGTCCCGGTCGCGGCGCGGCGACTGCCGCGCAGATCGCGCTCCACATGCTAAGGAAGGGAGACTCCTCCCGTGTAATTATTGCCGTCGCTGCCCCCATTGTTGGTTTGCTCGCGCTTCTTTCTCGCCTTTCGCGTTTTCTCGTGCCATTTATCTCGTGTAAACAACCCGAAAAACCTATGGCGTATCCCTCTGGTAGACGCTTTTTGACAGGGGAAGTTTCAGTTTCCCCGCTAAAGTTTAACCTATGTTTGCGTGTTTGTCCAATAAACGCGAAAATAGCTGGTAGAGATACGTCGGATCGAAACAGTATGTGACAACTACCTGTAATTTATACGGTACTATAACCCCGGCTTGGACATACGCACCCTCACTGACTTCGACCATTTCGCCGCCGCGCATCAATCCGACGTGCGCCGCCTCGTTGCCTCCTCCCCTCGCGCGAGCGCGTTTCAGACCTGGGAGTGGAACGCGGCATGGTGGCGTCATCGGGGCGGGCGCGGACGCCGTTTTCTCGCCCTGCAGTTCACGGAAGGTGCCGGAAACGTCGGATACGCCCTGTTATGGCGCGACCCGCTCACGAAGGAATTGCAGCCGCTTGGCGAGGGCGATGCCGACTACCTCGACATCATCGCCCATCCCGAGCACGAACAAGCGGTGGTTCATGCCTTGTTGACGTGGCTCGCCGGAGACGGACGCTCCTTCCGTTTGGATGTGAAACAGGCGCGACCCGGCGGCGTTCTTGCCACGCATCTGTCGGCTGCCCAGACAAGCGTGGGGGATGCGACTGTTGCCTCGATCACCGGCGAGGCGTGTCCTTCCGCTTCTCTGCCTTCCACGTGGGACGAATACACGCGCAGTCTGGGGAAAAAGCGTCGTGCGAACATCGGCTATTACGAGCGTAACCTACAGAAGCATTTCAAGGCTGTCGTTTTCGCGGTAGCGAATACTGAAACTATCGCGGAGGATACGGAAGCCTTCTTCGCGCTCCATCAGAGGCGATGGAATGCCCGATGGCTGCCGGGAGCGTTCGCGCACGCGTCCGCGCGACGTTTCCATTACGATATGGCGCAATCGCTTCTCGCCGGGGGATTCCTGCGTCTGCACACGCTCACGCTCGACGGGCGCACGGAAGCGACCCTGTATTGCTTCCACAAAGGCGACACGACCTACTACTATCTCGGTGGTTTCGAACCCGAACTCGCCCGTTTTTCCATCGGCTCTGTTCTAACGGCGCGGGCGATCCGTTATGCCATCGAAGTGGACGGTGCCAAAGCGTTCGATTTCTTGCGCGGAAACGAGTCGTATAAGTACGCGTGGGGCGCGGTAGATGTTCATAACACGCACTTGATAGCAGGAAGGCGTGGAATCGGTGTGCCTATGGCAACACTAACGGCGCGGGCAACTTTAGCAATGGAGTTGGGTCTAAAACAGGGGATGCACGCACGATTTGGCGGCGCGGGCAAGAAAACAAAGGATACCTAAGATATGGGAAAAGCATTGGGAGCCATTGCTCGCTTTGTTCTGATATTGTTTATCATCGGGATTGTCGGGTACAACACCTACGAGATAGCACGGCTTCGCGCCGAGGTAGCCGAACTTCGCGGGGGCAGAAAAGCCGGGGGTAGTGGGGCGGAACGCACACATAGCTCCGGCACGATGGAGCAATTAGCGGAGGCGCGGTCACATGCGCAACGGGCGTCGGCGTTATTAAAAGAGAAGAAACTGTCTGAGGCTACAAAAGAGTTGCAGGCGGCATCGGACGCGGCGGCGCGGGCGAGTGGAAACGCACAGGCGGGGACACGTAACGCGGTCGCCGATGTGCAGAAATCGCTGGCGAATCTGTCGCGGGAAACTGCCGCGCTCTGGAAGCAAGCCGAGGACATGGCAAGAACAGCAAAAAATAACGGCGGCGAAAAAGAACCGCCGCCGGTAGTAAGCGAGAAGAATAATGAAAAAAGGTCAACCAAGAACCAATAGTTGGGTCACACGAAATACAGCACGGGTTTGTGCCTCGTTCGCGGCAGCGTCGCTCTTAGGAAGCACGCTGCTCGCCACAACAGGATGCCGAAGCCCGAACTTCGGTAGCGTCTTCTCGATGTCGAAGTCGCAGGAAGTGCAACTGGGACAAGAGGCGGCGGTACAGGTCGAGCGTGAAAACAAGATCATCACTTCGGGACCGAAGTACGAACAACTGCAACGGGTCGCGGCGCGAATATTACCGCTTGCCCGGCGCGACTATGACGTGCCGTTCTCGGTGAAGTTGATTGATAACAAGGAAATCAACGCCTTCGCGCTCCCCGGCGGTCCGATCTATTTTTACTCGGGTTTGCTGGATCTCGCGGCATCGGATGACGAAGTGGCATCGGTGCTCGGACATGAAGCGACACACATCGTCAAGCGGCATTCCGTGAAACAGATGTCCGATGCACAAACCAAAAGCTTTATCGCCCAACTCGCCCTCGGCAAATCGAGTGATCTAGCGCAGGCGGCGGCGGGAATCGTGCTACAACTGGACCGGCTGAAGTTCTCCCGCGGGGATGAGTCACAATCGGATGATGTCGGCTTTAAATACATGACGCAAGCCGGATACAATCCGGACGCGATGGCATCGTTCTTCCGCAAGATGGGCGCGAAAACGGGTAAGGGTGGCACCGAATGGTTACAATCGCACCCACTTACCGATACTCGGGTCAAGGCGGCGGAGAAGCGCGCCAACGAATACCAGCAGGGACAGGGCGGTACGAACGCGGTAAAATAGCCGCAATGTCGAATACAGGAGCCATAGCGCGGGCGTGAGCGAGTCGCAGTCAATAGGGCGGATGTCCGTCTGCGCCGTGGTTCCGGCGTACAATGAAGCCGGGCGTATCGGCACCGTGCTTGATACGCTCGCGTCCGCACCGGAGATCGATGCCATTCTGGTGGTCGATGACGGCTCGTCAGACGACACATATGCCGTCGCGTCCGCCCACGGTGCCGCGAAGGGGAAACAGGCGAAAGTGACGGTGTTGCGTCAGCAACCTAATCGTGGCAAGGGTGCGGCGATGGTGTTGGGGGCGAATCACGCACAGGACTTCGATGCCCTGCTTTTCTTCGATGCCGACCTGGTCGGATTGTCTCCCGCGCACGTCACCGATATTCTCGCGCCAGTGACCTCGGGGCAGGTGGTGATGGCACTCGGCGTGTTTCGCGGCGGACGCGGGGCGACGACGCTTGCACAGAAGATCGCCCCCAATATTTCCGGCCAACGTGCCATCAAGCGCGACGTGTTTCTTTCCGTCCCCGCACTCGATACGTCCGGCTACGGCGTCGAACTCGCGATCACGAATCACATTCTTTCCAGCGGTCTACCCATGACGCAAGTCATCCTGAACGATGTCACGCACCCGATGAAGGAAGAGAAATTAGGCTTCCTGCCCGGTTTCTTCTCGCGTCTAAAAATGTACTACCAGATGCTCCCGCATATCTTGCGCCGTTTCACCGGGAAACGACGCTAACCTGGTTCAGTGCGCTCCGTGTTTTTTTAACAGTGCGATGACACGGTATTGAGAATCATTCGGGAGTTGTGCGTTCCATTCCCACGCATGTATCGCTGTGTTACCCGAATCATTCGGCACGTTCGGATCCGCGCCGTATTGGAGGAGCAGACGTGCCGCTTCTAAATGTCCCCCGCGCACCGCCTGTCCGAGCGGGGTGAAATGATCTTCCCACCCGACACGGCTCGGGTCCGCCCCGGACGCGAGCAGGAGACGAATCTCCCAACATCTGCCGTAGTAAGCGGCATCACAAGGACTGTCCCGCCCGAGGTGGGACCGGGTAAATACGTTATAGATGAATACGAGGAATAGACCGGCGCGAAACCACCGGATCAATGTTCGTACAACGACCGAAGTAGGCGGCTTCATTGCACACCAATCCTACAGCAAAAATCGCCCCCGGTCCGATGACGGGGGCGATGCTATCGCGGCATTGCGGAACCTAATGATACTGGCGCATCGTCAGAACGACTTTGCCCATGATCTGCGCGTCTTTCGTGATGATCGGGCGCAGGTGCGGGTTTTCGGGTTGCAGACGGATGCCGTTCTCGCCCGCCGTATAAAACGTCTTCACTGTCGCATCCTCGCCACCGAGCAGGGCGACGACGATCTCACCGTTCACCGCGGTCTCTTGTTTGCGAACTACGACAATATCTCCGTCGAAGATTCCGGCGTTGATCATCGAGTCCCCCTTGACACGCAGGGCGAAGCATTCGCAGTCACGCGGGATCATCGTATCCGGGAGCGGGATGTTGTCCTCGACATGTTCGATGGCGGAGATACCCATACCCGCCGAGACTTTACCGACCAGCGGAACCGTCACGGTGCGGCGACGCGCCATCGGTGCGCCGTCCTGCAGAATCTCGACCGAGCGATATTTGTACGGGTCGCGCTTGATGAACCCCTTGTGCTCCAACTGGTTCAAATGCTTCTGCACGGAGCAGGAGGAGCGAAGCCCGGTCACCTTGCCGATCTCACGCACGGTGGGAGCTTGACCATCCCGAAGTAGTGCCTTGCGAATGACTTCCAGAATCTCTTGTTGCTTGGACGAAATATTCTCGCCCATATTTCCGCCACGCCGAGCCGGGGTATTTCCACGGCTGCTATTGCCCGTTCCTATTATTGCCATGTGTGTTGCCTCACTTCGCTTGCGGACCCTGCCGGACAAGCACCAAAGGTGAAAAGTTGTTTTCAATATACCCCCGACTTATAAAAAAGGCAAACAAAAAGTTGCTAAAAAGGCAAACAAAGAGTTGACAAACAATAGGCGAACGGCTACAATACCGCCAGTGAACTTATTGTTTGCTCTCGTGTAAAGTTTTACTCCTTCCGGCGTTCCGGTTTACTGGGGTGGAACTTAGTGGGTAAGCACAGCATAGATAAACATAGTGCCGATAGGCAGTGCGGGGAGGATGAGAAATGGCTATTGTAATGAGTAACGGCGACGGTATCTTCCGGGCGCAGACAGCAGAACCCAAAAAGGTGTGGACGCTTTCTAAACAACGACGTTTGCAGGTTATTGCCGCGGGGCAGGGGATAGCGGCGGTCGCCGCAGTGTTTGCTTTGGGTGCAACGGCATGGGGCAGTCTTCGCTCCGTAGCAGGGCATTCCGATAAGGTAGTATTGAACACCGTGGTACCGATGAGTGTGGGAGAAGGGGAGACACTCTGGACACTGGCGAAACGTTATGGCAACCCGTCGGCGTCGCAATTGGATCGAGTGGACACGCTAGCCAGAGCGAACGGTCTTTCCGCAAGCGCGATGCTCCACCCCGGACAGCGTTTGGTGGTGCCGGTGGAAAATCCGCGCGAAGCGGTACGGTTGCAGCCGACACTGGCGAAACGGTAACCTATTCCGGCGACCAGACCGGTAGTTCCAGCGCGAAGTGACACGCGGAGCGGTGCGGCGGCGAGCCGCTCCCCTCCGCGTTTTCTATTGGCATATACGGCGGGTCTATCTGGGCGCAGATTTCCCGTGCGTACGAGCAGCGGGTGCGAAACCGACACCCGCTCGGCAAATTTACCGGTGAGGGCGGGTCACCTTCGAGCGGGGCACGTTCGCGGCGTCGGGCGGGGTTCGGGCTGGGAGCGGCGGCAAACAGGGAGCGGGTATATGGGTGGCGTGGATCGCGGTACAATTCATGCGCTTCTGCGATTTCTACGATGCGCCCGAGATACATCACGGCGACCCGGTGCGCGACATGGCGGATCAGTGACAGGTCGTGCCCGACAAACAGATAGCCGATGCCGCGCTCTTTTTGCAGGTCCATCAGCAGATTGACGACCTGTGCCCGGACCGAAATATCCAGTGCCGAAACCGGCTCGTCCAGCACGATCAGTGACGGGTTCAATGCCAGCGCACGCGCGATCCCGATCCGTTGCCGTTGCCCCCCGGAAAACTCATGTGGGAATCGGGTCGCGACCGCCGGGTTCAGCCCGACATCGGAAAGCAACTCTCCGACGCGTTTGTCGCGCTCCCCTCTTGTTCTGTGGGTGCGGTGAATCTCCAGCGGTTCCCCGACAATCTCTCCGACCGAAAGGCGCGGCGAGAGCGACGCGAACGGGTCCTGGAAAACCATCTGTACCCGCTTCCGGAGTTCGCGCAACTCGGTGTCCCCGACCGAGAACAGGTCTTTCCCCTCGAAGTCTACTTTGCCGGATGTGGCGGCTACCAGTCGGAGTACGGCGCGGGCGGTGGTGGATTTGCCGCACCCCGACTCGCCGACTAAGCCAAGGGTCTCTCCGGCAGCGATAGAAAAGGAAACCCCGTCTACGGCACGCACTGTCTGCCCGCCGCCGAGCGGGAAATGCACATGAAGATCCTCCACGGAAACAAGACTCATGATTGCGCCCCTCCTTCCACCCGTAAATGGCAGCGCACGATATGTCCCGGCGCGGGTGTCACGGTCGGTAGCGGCTTTTCGCAAAGCCCGGGGACGGCTTCGGGGCAACGCGGTCGGAAGGGGCAACCGGAAATCGCCGAAGCGTTCGCGGGCGGCTGTCCTTTGATGTACGGAAGCCGGGTCGCCCCTTCGGGAATAGACTCGGGGAGCGAGGCGAGTAGCCCCTTTGTGTAGGGGTGCGACGGATTGGCGAACAGCGTGTGGACGTCGCTGGTTTCCATGACCTGCCCCGCATACAGAACAATGACCCGGTCGCAGGTTTCCGCGACAACACCGAGGTCGTGGGTGATCAATAGAACCGCCATCCCCTCCTCGGTGCGCAGTTGGTTGATGAGCGACAAAATCTGCGCCTGCACCGTGACATCTAGCGCGGTCGTCGGTTCGTCGGCGAGGAGCAGGGCGGGGCGGCAGGCGAGTGCCATCGCAATCATGACGCGCTGGCGCATTCCCCCGGAAAGTTCATGCGGATATTGCGCGGCGCGGCGTTCCGGCGAAGGGATTTGCACACGGCGCAAGGCGTCTACCGCCATCGTGAACGCTTCCCGGTTGTTTTTGACGCCACGGTGCAGGCGGACAGCTTCCGCGATCTGTTCGCCGACGGTAAAAACCGGGTTCAAACTGGTCATCGGGTCCTGAAAGATCATCGCCGCGACGCCCCCGCGAACGTTCTGTTTCTGCTTTTCCGTGAGTGTCAGGACATCCTTGCCGTCCAGCGTGATTTTGCCCTGCACGACACGCCCCGGTTCCGGGATCAATCCCAGCACGGAAAGCGCGGTCATCGATTTCCCGGAGCCGGATTCGCCAACAACGCCGACGACTTCGCCGCGATGAACGGAAAGCGAAACGCCATCGGTGACGCAGTTCATGCTACCTTTCGCGCCGGGGAAGGCGATAGAAACGTTTTCCAGCAAAAGGAGTGGCGTGGTGTCCGGTTCGGAAGCAGGGGAGGAAGGGGCGACAAACATTGACGAGGATTATATCACTTTGTTTTGTTTTTGCTCGTGGATAAACGTGAGTATTTCGGTCTCCTTACGGATTCCGGTAGTCGCCCCGTAGGCTTGTACCGCGCTTGCGCCGACGGCGTTTGCGAACCGGGCGGTGGTTTGTGCGTCCCAGCCGCGCAAAATACCGAGCAAAAATCCTGCCACCCACGCATCGCCTGCACCGAGCGAATCAACCGCCGTGACCGTGTAACCGGGCATCGTGAATGGCTCTTCGCCATCGGGAGCGACGAAGCACCCGGCATCGCCCAACTTGACGGCGACGTTCGTTGCGCCGGAGGCTCGGAAGAACTGCACTTGTCGGATGGGATCGCTTTCGCCAGACAGGGCGTGTGCTTCGGCATGTGACGGCAGAAACCAACCCACGAACGGTAGCGCATCTTTGAGCGCGTTCCAGCCGAGTGAGCGTGGATTCATCACCGTGTCCAGCGTGACTGTCATCCCGCGTTGCCTCGCTTCGCGGGCGACGGCTACGATTCCGTTTTCGGCTTCCAGTGCGCCCATCAGTTGCGGTCCGGCGATGTGGAAGATAACCACGTCTTGCGTGGCGTCCCAGTGGGTGTCGCCCGAAAGAAACACCGCGTTCGCGCCGGGAACATGCAGGAAGGAGCGTTCGGCGTCGGAGTGGACGCAAACCGTCGTCGCCGCGGTGGGGGCACTGTCGAACTGCTTGACGCCGATGGTATCCACCCCGGCGGCTCGGACGGCGTTCAAAACGAAATCTCCCAAACCGTCTGTGCCGACACCGCCGAGGATCGCGACTCCCACCCCCAGTTTTGCCAGCGAAATCGCGGTATTCGCCGCACACCCGCCTACATGCAACTCCACACGATCCACGATCTCAAGGGTGCCGCGTGCGGGCAACCTATCCACGGTCGCCGTTACACAATCCGCGACGAGCAAGCCAAAACAGGCGATACTTGCAGACATAGAGCGTAGTTTATCACGGTTTGACGGGAGGAGGGTTCGGACCATCCGGAGTGAACGGGTCACGACAGAGCAGGATCGCGTCCACGAGAGCGGGGCCGTCAGCGCGGATTTCCAGAACATGCGATCCACGCGGAATCGTCGCCGAGCCGAAGTGTG
>JACMIS010000922.1 GCA_014381035.1 Armatimonadota bacterium | reverse complement strand
TGATGCTGAGCGGTTTTGTCGGCGTGTTTGGCGGTGTACTGGTTCGGCGGCGCGGCGCGAAAAAGTAATTGCTCCCACACTGAAACGCGGCGACTTCATCGCATAAGTCGCCGCGTTTTATTGTTTCATCCTACGGAGAATCGCCTTCGCCAGATACTTCGGCGGCGCGAACGGGAAATTCACCCAGACCTGCCCCGTATTTTCTTGCGTGTCCCCGCGTCCCTTGCGTGGCAGGGCGGCGACCCGCTCGAAGGTTGCGGCGACGTGGGAAGATTGCGTTTCCTCCGTTCCGTGCGTGAGGGTGTGCAGATAGGCGCGGTCGGCAAGATCGCGGCGGGCATCCGGGTCGAGGAGACGCTCCATGTTTGCGAACCAGTCCATGCTGTCATTATTGCCGTAACCATCCACGGCATCACGCGAATACGAGATAGCGTCGCCAGGGACCGACTCCGTAAATCCTTCCGTCGCGGTGGCAATCGTCGGCACCCCGGCAGCAGCGGCTTCCAGAAACTTGATTTCCGACTTCCCGCGCACAAACCGATGGTTCAGATTGAGCGGCGAAAGATTGACATCGGTCATCGCAATGATCCCCGGTAGTTTCTGCCACGGCACGAACGGCGCGCGAATTACTTTACCGACCCGCTCAAACCTACTCAGTACGCTATCCACCAGGAGCGGACCGACAAGAAGAAGGCGCGTCTTCTCCCGCGACAGAAGGATCTCCTGCAATGCCGGTGTCGCGACCGAAATGTCTACATTATGCGTCGCCGAACCCGACATGTAGCCGAAAGTGACAACACTTCCGTCTTTTTCGGCTTGTTGCCGTGCGGCGGTTTCCGACAGTCTCAGGAGCTCCTCGGACAGGAAATTCCGTACCGTGAAAACCGGCTTTTCCGGTCCGAATATCCGCGAAATATCCCGTGCTAAATAGTCCGTGGAAACGAGAACCGCATCGGCTTCGGCGAGCATTTCCGCGTGGAGAGGAGCGAAGGCACGAATCGCCCCCCACGGTTCGCCGTAGTCGGGGAATGACTCCGCGTCATACACCGTGTCGTCCGTGCTGTAAACGAGTACCGCGCCGATCTTGCGAGCGGCTCGGGCGAAGGCGATTCCCTCAGGCACCGCGCAAATACGGTGCAACACGACAACATCCGCGTCCAGCCGAACCCGCGACTGCCCGACATACACGACCTCGGCGGTGTGTCCGGCGCGGCGCAGACAACGCGCCAGATTTTCACTACGGTAGCGGTAGGTCGCCGAGCCCTGCAACTCCGAGGCGACAAACAAAACACGCATCTACCGTGACGCTTTCGTAGTGGCGGGCAAAATTATTTGCGGCGTGGGCGGAATCATCGTTTGTTTCTACCACGAAACCGTTCCACCGAAAAGGAGTACGTAAGCGGTACATCGAAATGAAATAGCGCAAGGGTTTAGAGATATGTACGGACAGTGGAGAGTTGGCGCACCGGTCCTGTCGCCAGGTATTTCCGGCACATTCGATGAAACCGCGGTGAAGGACCCTTCGGTCGTTTACTTCGAAGGACAGTGGCACGTCTTTTATACGGCACGCGGCAGGAACGAGTACACCACGGGATACGTTGCGGCGAAGACATGGCAGGAAATGCCTGACGCTCCCCGTTATGAACTGACCGGTGCATGCGGCGCGACGCGCTATGGTTGCGCCCCGCAGATATTCTACTTCCGCCCGCACGGCATCTGGTATCTACTTTTTCAAACCACCGACGCCAACTACCAGCCGATGTTTGTAACGACAAAAACACTCCCCGACCCGGCATCATGGAGTACGTCACACCCTTTGCTGATGAAGGATACGCCTAACAAGTGGATTGATTTCTGGATTTTGTGCGACGAAACCGATGCTTACCTTTATTACACGGAGGACCACAAAGATGTCATGGTGCGCCGGACAACATTACTGAATTTCCCGGACGGTTGGGGAGAGGCACGAATCGTCTTTACCGGTGTTCATGAGGCGGTTCATGTATACAAGGCGCAGGGACGCGACGAGTTTCACATGATTTACGAGCGCAATACAGGGGACCGCTCTTTCGGATTCGCGCGTGCGCCGCATCCGACGGGACCGTGGACAAAGGTACGGGACGACTATGCGGCAGGTTCGCAACTTGTCGGTGAAGGATGGACACAGGTCGTTTCTCACGGCGAAATGCTTCGTACCGGTTTCGACGAGCGATTGGAATATGACGACGTTCATCCGGTTTTGCTGATCCAGGGGTTGAGACATTCGGAATATATCGAGCCTTACCCGGAAATGTCGTGGAAGTTGGGGATCATCAGCGGCGAAAGCGACTAAACAGGAAAAACCACCACCAACAAAGAACTGTCCTTTCGTGGAACCGGCAATCGAGCATACCCCGCCTCCCCCCGTTTTGGGAGATTTTGTCCGGGATCAAGCGCGAAAACAGGAGCGACATCTTGCGAGAAAATGGTTCTTTCCGATCCGCTTTGGAAAGCCGCGCCCTGCCGATCCTGCCCCGACACTCGGTCCGCAGAACCCGTGGCGGGTGATCGTCGAAACAATTCCCGTAGATGCAACGACTTTGCGCCCGATTCAGCCGCTACGTTCCGTGCGCGGCGTCGTTACAGCAGGAAGGTCCCGGTTCCGCAAAGGCACCCTGACACTGGATGAAGATGGGTTTACCTTGCTCGGCACCGGCGTTACTCCCGTCGTTTGGCTGGGGAAGTTAGGATGCCTTGGCTATGTTGTCTGGATTTCGCTTTTGTTCACAGTAGCCTGGGTACAGGGAAACCCGGTCGCCGAAAATGTGATGCGCGGAGTTGGTCTTATCAGTTTCTGTGTCGGCGTACTCGGCTTTGCTCTGGAGAACGTGATCACCGAGGCGAGGCGCGGTCCGCAGGAGATTCGTGTTTTCTGGGATAATGTTATGGAAGCACAATTCGAGCCGAACATGCGCTGGGCAGTCATCCTCTACCGCGCCCCGGAACCGAAACCGGGGGTTCCCGGTCCCGTCGCACAACTCCCGCTCAATAACCTGACTCCCGCCGTTGCCGGTGCCTTGTGGGATGCTTTCGACGCCTACGCGCCCGGACGAACACGCCCCGATTGTGGCGTCTATCAGTGGACGACGACGCGAAAGATTCTCGCCCTGCTACTTTTAGGTACAATCGCTGGTAGTGCGATGTTGCTTCTCAACTATACGATTAATCATTGAAAACTGGACTATTCTTCCCAAACTATGCGAGCCATCATTATCTGTACAACCGACCTTACCCCGGATGAATTACAAACCGGACTTGCCCGTATCGGCTGGTTTCCTACCCTCCCCCAGGACAGCAAGGAGGTCGCGGAGCATCGCAACGCGATTTTGTCGGAAATCGCCTCGACCGACCAGAGCGAGGTCGCGGAAATGCTCTGGTTCACGATCCACAATGCGCAACTCAAGACGTGGGGAATCGTGGACGCGCCGAACGCCGGACGGATCACCGTACGCCTACAAAACGAAGACATCGCGATCCTGAAGCGGGCGTGTGAGGATTTCGTGCGGGGCGTACAAAGAACCCTCGGCGAGCCCGATAGGCGCGGGATTGACAGGCTCGATTTCCTACCCGAACTTCAAATCCTGCCCCCGCGCACGACGAAGGCGACCCTGCGCGGCGAAATCCTTACCGAAACCCGACTTCACAACCTGATCGAGGAACGCCGGGTCGAATACCGCACCGCACAGAGCGCGCTGATCCTCGCACTCGTCATCTTCGCGGTCACTATTCCGCCGGTGGAACAACCATTTTACAAGGCGTCCGAAACAACTGCCGCGTGGGCACGGTGGGGTTTCGGGATTCTGGAGCGGGTCGGTACGGCGGCGATCACTACTTTTACAATGTTTTGCTTCGACATCGTGCAACGCTTACGCCACTTGAAAGAGAATACTGTTGTCCGCTGGCTTTGATTTACACGCAATAAACCGGGTATACTGGCGGCACTTTTCGGCTATCTTGCCGGGTGTTGAACGTGCAAATGGAAAGATATAAGCGCAATGGGACTAATAGATGAGTTTAAAGAGTTCGCTATCAAAGGCAACGCCATAGACCTTGCGGTCGGAGCGATCATCGGGGCATCGTTCGGGAAAATCGTCACCTCGCTGACAGACGACTTGATTATGCCGCCGGTCGGCTATCTGGTAAGCAAGGCGACGGGGGGAATTGCGAAGGATTTAACGAGCAAGTTTATCAACCTTGATCCAACGACCTTTGACGATTACAAATCGCTGGCGGCAGCGAAGGCTGCCGGTGCTCCCGTCCTTGCTATCGGTTCGTTCCTCAACACCGCGCTTCAGTTCCTGATTCTTGCGTTCGCAGTGTTTCTTCTGGTGAAAGCGATCAACAAACTGCGGCGCGACCCGGACCCGGCACCGACCGCCGCCCCTGCTCCGACAAAAGAAGAAACACTGCTTACCGAGATTCGGGATCTGCTCGCCGCGGGAAAGCCTGTTGATCCCGCTACGGTTCCCGGCTTGCAGAAGCCGGTTAGCGGGTAGGTCTGTTGCTAATCGGTCGGTAACTCCCGCAGGACGCGGCACGGGTTGCCGACCGCGACCACACCGGGCGGGATGCTCCGTGTGACGACGCTACCCGCGCCGATCACACTGTCGTCGCCGATTGTCACGCCCGGACACAGAATTACCCCGCCGCCGATCCAGACCCGGTTCCCGATGCGGATCGGGGCGGCGAGTTCGGAACCAGCGGTGCGGAGGGCGGCATCCAGCGGATGGTACGCCGTGTAAATCTGCACTGACGGTCCGAGTTTCGCGTCGTCGCCGAAATGCACGGCGGCGCAGTCGAGGATGACGCAACCGAAGTTGATATACAGACGGTTTCCGGCGAAGATATTCGCGCCGTAATCACACCGGAAGGGAGGTTCGATATAGGGCGACTCCCCGACCACACCGAGCAGTTCCCGGATCAGGGCTTCCCGCCCCGAAACGTCGTCTTCCGCCGTCGCGTTGTACCGCCGTGTCAATCGGCGGGCGTTGTTGCGTCCGGCGACCAGTTCCGGGTCGGACGCCAGATACAGTTCCCCCGCCAGCATCTTCTCACGCTCGGTCATTTTGGTTGGGTTATTAGGTGGCTTGGTTGTCCGTCTGCCGGATAACTACCGGCGGCGATACCCAACCGCCCGACCACCTACCTTGGCACTTCCACCGTTTCCAGGAGACTTGTCAGTACACGATCCGCGCCGACACCTTCGATTTCGGCTTCCGGTTTGAGCAGGACGCGGTGCCGCAAAACCGGCAAAGCCATTTGCTTGATGTCGTCGGGGATCACGAAGGTACGACCACGCATCAAAGCGAGCGTTTTCGAGGCTTGCAAGAGCGCGACGGCGGCGCGAGGCGACGCGCCGAGCGTCAGCTGGCGGTGCGAACGCGTCGAGCGCACGATCTGCGTGATGTAGGTGATGATCTTCGTTTCCATCGTCACCCGTACCAGACAGGCACGGGCGGCGACGATGTCCGCCACCGACGCTACGGGCTCGATCCCCGCCGTCGCCAGGTCCGATGCTTTGAAACCCCGGTCCCACGCCGTTAGCAACGCCGTCTCCGCTTCCTCGGATGGGTACGGGACGACCATTTTGAGCAAGAACCGGTCCAGTTGCGCCTCGGGAAGTGGGTACGTTCCCTCGTACTCGACCGGGTTTTGCGTGGCGAACACAGTAAAGATCGGGGGCAACTGGTTCGAGATGCCATCCACCGAAACGCGGCGTTCCTCCATCGCTTCCAATAGTGCGGCTTGCGTTTTCGGCGGAGTGCGGTTGATTTCGTCGGCAAGGACGATCTCGGCGAACACCGGACCGCGCTTCAGATTGAACGTTCCCGATGACAGATCGAAAATATTGGTACCGACGATGTCGCTCGGCATCAGGTCCGGCGTGAATTGAATCCTCTTGAACTCGGCACTGCAGGCGGCGGCGATCGAGCGTACCAGCAATGTCTTCGCCGTGCCGGGAACGCCCTCGAATAAGCCATGCCCTCCGGTCAGCAAACACACCAGCGCGGCTGTGACAATCTCCTCTTGCCCCTGAATCGCCTTATGCACCTCGCGGTTCAATTTCGTCGCCAGTTCGGAAACGAAGGTCGCCGGGTCAGGGATACTGGAGGTGTTAGTGGACTGGGTATAGGAGACAGGGTCGGGAACAGATGCCAGAAGTGCCTCGGCACCTTCTCCGATTGTCCCCTGCCCCCTATCCCCTAACACCTCACCATCAATCTTTTCGCTCGTCGCGTCCAAGTTCTAATTCCTTTCGCATGTCTTCAATGGCGCGGGCGAGCGTCAGCAGTTCGCTGTCAGGCAGTGTTTTTGCGCCCGCCTCGATTTTCGTTTCGCACTCTTGCAAAAGTCGCGTAATCTTCGCCTCGCGCTTTGCTCTTTTTTCGCTGGCATGGGCACCGTAGGAATCGGAGCCGAGCGACGCGGCGGCGCGGCGGGCGACATCGGCGGCGGGCGAGTCCAACGGCATCCCGACGGCGCGGCAAAGGTCACGCCAGAACGACAGATAGACGCCTTCCAGCGCGGCATCGCTGGCTCTCGCACGGCGGTACAAATCGGCGAGGGACGATACATATTCCGAGGAGAGCCGGTCTTGCGGCGGGGCGGGGCGGGGCAATCCAAACCGGGTTCCCACCGTATAGCAGATGAGTGCGAGAAGGACGCCTAACTGAAGCAAGGCGAACTGTCCCGGCTGCCCGATGGCATTCCAGAACGACCGTTCCTCCTGATAGCCCTGGTGGAACTCGTCCCACAAAACGCCATCTTTTCGTGCCGGTTGCAGAAACGCCGAAACGGTTTGCACCAGAAAGCGGGCGTTATCCCCTTTCAGAATGCTCTTGTTCTCGATAACGGCGGGCGAGGGAACGAGTATCACCCGCCCCGCCCCCCGTTTCACCGAAACAACGGCAGGCTTATCGTCGGCGAGCAAAACGGTGGCATCTTTACCAAGACTCATAAACCGCTCCGCGCCAGGAATAGTGACGCCCCGAATACCGTTGAGATACGGTGCCGGTTGCGTCGGCTGCACCTCTTTGTCTTTGTTTTTGTGCAGATTCGGCGAAACGCCCACTTCTTGTGTCACCGCGTTGTTTTCTGCCGCAAGCACAAGCAGGGTACCGCCGCGCTCCACCCACTCCATCGCGTCTTTCGCTTGCTCTGCCGTCCAGTATCCGCTCCCTTCCATCGCGAAAACTTCCTGCCCGGCGATCATGACGCTCGCGGAGTCGGGCCAGGTAGCGGGTGGTTTTTCCCATCGGCGGGTTTTGATCCCGGATTGCTCCAGGAGCAGGTAGGCGGCTTTCCACCCCCCCGGTTTCGGTGAGAAGGTCGAGCGACGCGGGCGCGGTCCCTCATCCCCGGACGTATCGCGTCCGGCGATCTGTAGCGACACTACCGCGAAGAGAATCAGGAAAACGACCAGAACAATGGCGTCCGCGCCGATTCTTCGTTTCATTTTTGCTCACCTTCCAGGGAGTCAGGGGCGAGGTTGGAGGGGACAGCGGATAGGGACGTGCCTACGCCCGACGCGGCGTTTTTTTTCCCATCCGCTGTCCCCCCCAACGTCGCCCCTGACTCCGTCGGCAATTTGTCGTAGATCGCGGAGACCAATTCGAACTCGCGCTGTGTTCCCGGCTGTTTGCCGTACCAGATACGGTCAAACAAGCGTGTCGCGGGAAGCAGATCATCATGCACCGACTGCGATTGTTTGCGCAGGGCGCGTTGGTACTCCCAGTTCGTGCGGTTCTTTTCCAAGGTCAGGATGTTACCTTCGCCTAATTTCCAGAGAGCCGCGATATAGGTCAGGCGGATCGCCGAGCGGTAGTCACCTTTCCCGGCGCGTTCCCGAGCGGTGCCGAGAGGGTCAGTAATGCCTTCGTCCGACAGATCCAGGTCGCCGCCGAGCGATCCACTCGCCCGACGCTTCCGCCCGGTGCGAATATCGTATAAATCGAACAGATAGCGGGACAGAAAATAGATGCCGACAACTGCCGCGACCGTAGCCAGAAAATACAGGGTCAGCAGAACGCCGTTCCCGAGCGACGCGAAGGGATTCTTCGCGTTCCACTTCCATTTATTTTGCGGGAATTTATTGAACAGCCAGCGGAAAAACTTCCCGATAGCGCGGAACATGTTCTCGAATGCTTTGCCGAACCACTTCCCTATCGCCGAGAAGGTGTCGCCGATCCAGTCGAACACGGGTTTGAGGACTTTTTCTACCGGCTTCATCCACTTCGGTAAAAAACTCCAGTCCCAACCGTTCCCTTTCGTGCCCTCGGGCTGGCTCGCCCGAAATTCACCCGCTTTCAAAATCCGTTCCGCGACAAGGCGCGGGTCGCTCCTTGTCGGGAGGGAAGAGGTCGCCAGTTGCTCCTCCAGGGCGGCGAATCGCTGAGCTAACTTTTTGTCCGGTGTCGTCCCGGAAATAGCGTCGAGCGCGTCCGCTTCCGGTTTCGTGTCTACCGGGATGGTCTGCCCGCTGGGAAAAGTCACCGATCCAATATCGCGCAGACGAACGGCGAGTTTCTTAGCGGTCTTGGGATCAATCTCGCGTTGCCCCAGAAACGTCCGACATTCCCGCACCAGAACGCGATACTCGCCGTGAGAGACTGCCTCCTTCGCCGCGAAGACAGGACTGGCAAGAAGCGAGGCAGCGAGGAGTGTGGTTAGGACCGCAAAGGGCGGCAGGGCGTGAGCGCGACGAATCACGGTTTACGCCCCCCTTTCCCTTTCGGGATCTTCGGATTCAGCACACCGCCGAACGGGTCCGGCGCGAGTGTGACCCCCCACGCCTCCGCTTCCGATTCGACATCCAGACCCTCACGCCGGACGCGCAGGTCGTAATACAAAAGCGTGGTAGCAATCGCCGGGAGCGGCGCGACGAGGACCGCGATTACGGAACCCGAGACGGTACTAACGAGCTCCTGAGCCGTCTGCAATTCGAACGCGGTACCGGTCCCCGATTCTTTCGGAATCATCGCGAAAAGCACCGCAACCAGACTTTGTATGCCCAGCATGAGAGCAAGAATGATCACCCCCATCAGGCAGAGAAGACCGAGCGATTTGCCGAAGTAGCTTTGCGCCATGTCGCGGGAACGCTTGAGTGACGCGCCCAGTTTACGATCTTCCAGCAGTATCCCATGCGCCGTAAAGCAGTAGTAGGTGGCAATAAGAATCGGTGCAATCGAAGTCCATGCCAGAATAAAGCCGAAGAATCCGATCAGGAGCGACGCGAATAACAGCGCGAAGATACGGCGGAAAGCCCGCTGGTACACATTGACCAGAGTCACATTTTCGCCGGTGAGGATGTCACGTACCGCGAGTGCGGTCGCGCCGTAGTGCATGATGTATGCCCCGGTCAGCACCGGGATCAGCCACGCCATATTCAGCGCGAATGCTGTCAGGACCTCCGGTCCGTCGGAAATGTTTTTGAAATCGCCGAATGCGGCGACTCCCGCCGTGCTTGCCAGAATATACGCGGGTGCGAATACCACGGCGGAAACGCTCGCCAGAAGCGAGAACCGTTCGCGGTACAGGTCAAACGCATCGTCGGTGATTTCCCAGACGGTGCGCGGCTTCAGGTCGGCAAGGCGTGTGATTTCCATGAATGAGTAGTGATCAGTGATTAGTGGTCAGTGGGGAGTGTTTGGTTGCACTATAATCCGTGGGGCTCCCCCGGACCACCTTACTCAGCAACCTTCACCAACGCTGGACGCAGAACACGCGAACCGATGTTATAGCCGCGTTGCAATTCCGCGATAACCGTCCCTTCGCCGTGCTCGTCGCTGGGTTCGCTACCCATCGCTTGATGAATATTCGGGTCGAATGGCTTATGTAACGTATCCATCGGCTTGACCCCGGCTTTTTCCAGGACGACACTCATTTGCCGGTGGACCGCTTCCACACCACCGACCAGTTTTTCATAGTCGCTGGTCTGCGCGGCGGCACTCAAAGCCCGTTCCATATTATCGGCGACCGGCAGAAACTCTTTCAGGAACTTCTCCATCAGGATTTCACGCTGGGCTACTTTTTCTTCTTCGGTGCGTCGTTTAAAGTTCGCATAGTCGGCGCGAGCACGCAGTAAAGCGTCGTTGAGTTCGGCGACCTGCGCTTCAAGCGCGGCGACCACATCGGTATCGTCGGAAGTGCCGGTAGCGTTAAATTCATCTACCGGCTCGGAATCGAAGGCGACTTCGTTCTCCTGTGTCGTCTCCTGAGTAGCATCCGTCATTCGGGAAGATCGGCTCCTTTTACGTAAAAAATCAAACACGCTGTTATTTCTACTGGTTCGACATCCGTTTGTCAATTCCTACGGAGCGACGGAAAGGCGGGTGAGAATGTCACTCATCGTCCGCGCCATCAATCCCACGGCTGCCGAAGCGCGGGCGTAGTCCATTCGTGTCGGTCCCAAAACCCCTATAGTTCCCCGCTCCGTGCCGCCGATGCGGTATGGTGCCGAGACCACCGCGTAATCGCTGTGAGAATCGGTCCCGATCTCCTCGCCAATGGCAAAACGCACCGAATTGGGCGGCAGATGTTCGGCTTGCGCCAGCGATTTTTCGAGCAGTTCGAGAAGGGCGGCACGCTCTTGCAAAAGCGACAGGAAACCGCCTAACTTTTCCACATCGCGGAACTCCGGATGTTGCAATACATTCTCCGCACCCTCCACATAAAGCGGAGCGTTGTCGCCCAGCGAACGGGTCGCCGCGCCCACTTCGGCGAGAAGGCGGCGGTACGATTTGGCGAGGCGGGCAAGTTCATTCGGCACGGGTTCTTTGTCGGGCGTGGCAAGCGGGCGGAGCGCGGAAACATCTTTCCCGGACAATCGCTCGTTGAGGGCACCCGCCAGTATCAAG